>DATDOL010000071.1:0-2336 GCA_035293265.1 Ignavibacteriaceae bacterium
ATGTACCTATCGGAGTTTATCCATCCGAATGTGCAAAAGTGATTATTCGTGATCTTGCAGGGAATATCAGGATAGATAAAAACACAGCCTATGTTACTCCGGGTACACGTGTTGCTGGTTATGATGAACCGGGGCTTGTTGGCGGAATTGAACACTCATCTGGTTTTGCAACAGGGGCCGCCTGGGTTGAGGTTCTTAATCCGATGAGTGTGGCAGATGAAAATTTTGTTTTAAAGTTTAACGATACTACTCACCCTGATACTATCCAATACTCCCTCTACAAGGTTAATGGAATTGATACAATAGATATTTTTTCTAATTCACCTTATATAAATGGTGAAGATTTTAACCCGATGTTTAACGGAATCAGGGTTCTTGTTATGAATGATACAATTGCTTTTGATCCGGATAATTCCGGTTGGAAAGACGATGCATCTAATCTTATCATTCAGGGATCACTGTTACGTTCGTTACCCGGTAGAATGCATGGTTATCCCTCAAGCTATGAAATTAGAGTTGGTGAGCCTGATTCATCCTGGCGTTTTGGATACAGGTCTGTAACCAACTTCCAGGTTTGGGATGTTTATGAAAACGAAAAATCATTGTTCTATTTCTGGGAACCGACTGGGCAGCAGGACGAAAAAATTTCGGCGGGTGATTATATAACTATCTGGAAACAGGTTGAGGGAATCTGGAGAGAAATTTGGAAATTCTCTTTTGTTGCGCCGCCTAACCAGGAATTAATACTGCCTGAAGAAGGAGCCATGGGAGAAATAATTATTAAAACTCCATTCAGAACGGGCGATGAATATACATTCACAGCAAAAAGCATATCAATCAATCAATCAAAAGCTGAAGAGGATATGAATCTGGTTGCGGTAGTACCAAATCCCTATGTAGGCGCTGCAAGGTGGGAACCCCAGAGATTAACTTCTTCTGGAAGGGGAGAGCGTCGAATTTATTTTATACATCTTCCCCGCGAAGCTACGATAAGAATTTACACAATAAGCGGCAATCACGTAAACACGATCAACCATAATTCAGCTAATTATGACGGACAGGAACCATGGAACCTTACTAATAAAGAAGGGCTGGACATAGCACCAGGTGTTTATATTTATCACGTCGAATCGCCCGGCCTTCCAAATAAGATCGACAAATTTGCCATTATCAAATAAGCAGGTACAAGCTATGAATAAATATTTATTGATAATTGCTTTTACACTGCTTTTGGGGAATAAAAGTTTTTCACAAGTTTTTTCTGGTACAACTGCCGGGCAGTTTTTAAAAATTGAAGTTGGAGCTAAAGCCATTGCTATGGGCGGTGCATTTGTTTCTCTAGCTAATGATGTATCGGCTTTATATTGGAATCCCGGGAGTCTTTCCAGATTACAAAATAGCGGAGCAATGTTTACACACACATACTGGTTTGCAGATATTAATCACGATTTTGCAGGTATCGTTTTAAAAATTGGTGATCAGCACACAATCGGTTTTAGCTATACTTCTTTAACTATGGGCGACATGAAAGTTAGAACAGAAATTTATCCCGAGGGCACCGGTGAATTATTTACCGCAAGTAATTATTCTCTTGGTGTAAGTTATGGCTTAAATCTAACGGAAGATTTTAGCATTGGTTTAACAGGAAAATACATCGGAGAAAATATTTGGCATATGTCTACTTCAACTATCGCTTTTGATTTTGGAATACTTTATTACACCCCTATTAAAAACCTGCAATTGGGTATGAGTGTTTCAAACGTAGGTGGTAAGATGAAATTTTCAGGCGATGATAATTTTATTTATTATACGTATAATCCGGATGAACATGGTAACAGCGATAAGATATATGCTGAATTAAAGATGGATGAGTGGGATTTACCTCTGATTTACAGAGTTGGAATATCATTCAAAGCGTTTGATACTGAAATTCACGGTTTAACAATTAGTGCAGATGCTATTCACCCTAATGATTATGATGAGGGCGTAAATATCGGCTGCGAGTACGGTTTTAGGGAAAGAGTTTTTTTGCGTGCAGGTTACAAATCACTATTTATGGAAGAAAGTGTTGAAGGATTAACTGCCGGAATTGGTTTAATATATTTTCTGACAGATTATGTACCAATGAAAGCAGATTATGCTTATGCCGATTTTGGCAGGCTGCAATCTGTTCACCGGATTTCAGTAGAGATTGGATTTTAAATGAGCATAACTCCAACAGGATATTGTAATGTCCTCTACAATTAAAGAGATTGCTCAGAAAGTAAATATTTCCATTGCAACGATTTTCGCGTGCGCTTAACATTGGAACTAATGTTACAAATGAAACACGAAAA
>DATDOL010000072.1:0-10691 GCA_035293265.1 Ignavibacteriaceae bacterium
GGTTAATGGAAAACTCCGCAGCACGATTGATATTCCGACGGACAGTTTACAAGAAGCAGTTAAACCACTGGTATTCTCTGATGAGAAAGTTGCTAAGTTTACTGAAGGAAAAACAATCGTTAAAGAAATTTTCGTGAAGAATAAGATTTATAACATTGTAGTGAGGGATTAAATGGTACGCAGATTTTATATGATTCTTATGATCGCTTATGATAAAGACTAATAATTACCTACATTCTGAAATAACTGACCTCATTATTAAAGCTTATTATAATGTATACAATAAATTAGGATTCGGATTTTTAGAAAAAGTTTATGAGAATGCAATGATGATTGAACTTCAACGCTTGAATTTAAAATGTGATAAACAGAAACCTATCACAGTGAATTATGATGGTTTTAATATCGGAGAATACTTCGCTGATATAATTGTAAATGATTGTGTTATAATTGAATTAAAAGCTGCCGAGGAATTATGTCCTGAACATGAAGCTCAATTAGTTAATTATCTGAAAGCTACTGAAATTGAAGTCGGATTACTTTTAAACTTTGGTAAGGAACCCAGATTTAAGCGTAAAGTACTAACAAGTGAATATAAAAATCTTAATAAATCATAATTATCATAATAAATCAGTGTACTATTCTCTCTTATGCTTGACTTAAAATTTATACGTGAAAACCCTGAACTCGTAAAGCAGGGCATAAAAAACAAAAATGAAAAAGATACAATTGATGATGTATTAAAATTTGATGGAGAAAGACGTACTCTTATCCTTCAGACTGATGAACTGAAATCAAAACGCAATCAAGTTTCATCTAAAGTTCCACAAATGAAGAAAGCTGGACAGGATGTTTCCAGAGTTTTGGTTGAGATGAAACAGGTTTCAGATCAGATTACAGAGCTGGATAATAAACTGAAATCTGTCGAAGAAAAAATTGATAACCTATTGTGGTACATTCCAAATCTACCGCACAATTCCGTTCCCATCGGGAAAACCGCAGAACAAAATGTTGAAATAAGACGCTGGATACCTGAAGGATTTTCCTTAGACGAAAAAAGAAAAGTAAAAGATCATGTCGAGCTTGGAAAAAATCTTGGTATACTTGATTTTGAAAGAGGTGCAAAAGTTTCAGGTTCAGGTTTTCCGGTTTACATTGGTAAAGGTGCAACTCTCGAACGCTCACTTATCAATTTCATGCTCGATGTTCATATCAATCAGCATAATTACAAAGAAGTTTTTCCGCCATTCCTTGTAAATAAAGAATCTATGTTCGCAACAGGACAGCTTCCGAAGATGGAAGACGATATGTATGCAATTGAAAAGGACGGACTTTACCCGATACCTACTGCAGAAGTACCGATAACAAATCTTCACCGTGATGAAATGTTAAATGAAAAAGATTTACCGATTAACTATGTGGGTTATTCGGCTTGCTTCAGAAGAGAAGCCGGTTCATATGGCAAAGAAGCAAAAGGATTTTTGCGCGTCCATCAATTCAACAAAGTGGAAATGGTAAAAATTGTTAAACCTGAAACTTCGTATGAAGAACTGGAAAATCTTATTAAAGATGCTGAAGATATTTTGCGATTATTAAAAATTCCATACAGAATAATTATGCTTTGCACTGGAGATTTGAGTTTTAATGCAGCTAAGTGTTACGATATAGAAACCTGGTCTCCTGCTGAAAACAAATGGCTTGAATCTTCATCCTGCAGCAACTTCGAAGACTTCCAGGCAAGAAGAGCTAAAATCCGTTTCAAACGTGATGGAGAAAAGAAACCTGAATTTGTTCATACTTTAAATGGTTCCGGTTTGGCTACAAGCCGGCTTATGGTTTCTTTATTAGAAAATTATCAAACTCCCCAAGGAACCATTTCAGTTCCTGAAGTGTTACAAAAATATACTGGATTCGCTAAGATTAAATAATCAATTTGCCTTTCATAATCTGTAATCATTATTTATCCAATCATTATTGCAATTACAATTTTAAAGAATAAGATTAAGAGGAAGAGTAAGAAAATTAGTTGAAAAATCTCTATACACTAAAAAAATATTTCGTTAGATATAAAAAGAAACTCTTTTGGGGATTTATATTTGTTGTCCTTTCAAATATCGGGACGGTTTATGTTCCACTCCTTCTTAAAGATTCTATTGATGCACTTCAAAAAATGGTAAGTTCAGAAATTTTATTACAGTATAGTTTAATGATTGTCGGAGCATCCTTGTTTGCAGGAATATTCCGGTTTATGATCCGCCAGACAATTATTGTTGTATCAAGAGAAATTGAATATGATTTAAGAGGTGATTTTTGGAAACATATTCAAAATCTTCCGCTGCGATATTTCCAGAATACTTCAACCGGAAATATTATGGCTCATGCAACTAATGATATTAATGCCGTAAGAACTTTTCTTGGTCCTGCTGTTATGTACTCCACAGATACTTTAGTTCGTCTATTGATTGTGCTTGGAATTATGCTTTCGCTGAATTTTAGTCTTACAATTTATGCGCTGATTCCTCTGCCATTACTATCAGTACTGGTTTATAAAGTCGGGAAGATGATTCATGAAAAATACACTATTATCCAGGAGAAGTTTTCTGAACTGACAACTATTGTGCAGGAGAATTTTTCGGGTATCAGGGTGATAAAATCTTACGTTCGTGAAGAGAATGAGATTAAGAAGTATGCTGAAAACAGCAAAGATTATCTCCGTAAAAATATGAACCTCGTGCGGATACAGGCTTTGATTATGCCGCTTCTTTTTATGATTACGGGATTGTCAATCATAATTGTTATCTGGCTTGGCGGAACGAAAGTTATTCAGGGCACACTTACGCTTGGAGAAATCACGGCGTTCATAATTTACCTGGGGATTTTAATCTGGCCGATGATTGCTTTTGGCTGGGTGATCAATATAATTCAACAAGCTGAAGCAAGTATGAAACGATTGAATAAAATATTTGCTGAACCACTTGAGATTGAAGATCCGGTTTCGACAGAGCAATCAACTAAAAATATTGGAGGAGAAATTGAATACCGAAAGGTTTCATTCCGTTATAATGAAAAATTGCCATGGATTTTAAATGATATCAATATTAAAATTCCAAAAGGTTCAACACTTGCAATCATGGGTTATACCGGATCCGGAAAAACTTCTTTTGTGAATTTAATTCCCAGGTTATACGATGTAACTGAGGGAGAAATTCTAATCGATGGAATAAATATAAAATCAATACCGCTTGACGTTCTTCGTACAAATGTCGGTATTGTTCAGCAGGAATCGTTTCTTTTTTCTGATACAATAATGAATAATATAGGCTATGGATTAAAAGAGATAGATAATAACAGGATTCATCATGTTTCTAAAATTGCAAACTTCGATAAAGACGTCGAATCATTTCCGCAGAAGTATGATACAATTGTTGGAGAAAGAGGAATTACCTTTTCCGGCGGACAGAAACAGAGAACAAGCCTGGCAAGGGCTTTAGCTATCAATCCGAAAATTCTTATTCTCGATGATTCATTCTCGGCGGTTGATACTCATACTGAAGAAGAAATACTCAGAAACCTAAAAGAATTTATGAGAGACAGAACAAGCATAATCATAAGTCACAGAATTTCAACAGTTAAAGATGCTGACAATATCATTGTTCTGGATAAAGGAAAAATTGCAGAAGAGGGAACACACGAAGAGCTTATAGCAATTGGTGGAATTTATGCTGATCTGCATTACAAACAACTGCTTGAAAAAGAACTGGAAGAGCTGAATTAATTTATGAGCGATTACAGAAGTGAAGACGAAATATTAGGCAAAGCTTACGATTCAAAACTGATGAGGCGTTTGCTGGGTTATGTTAAACCCTACAAACACTTTGTAATTTTTGCAATCCTGTTGAATATATTTGTTGCTGCATTAGGACCCATCAGACCTTACTTAACCAAAATTGCAATTGATGATTACATTGTAAATTCAGATTACGATGGTCTTATTCTGATCGGCATATTATTATTCGGATCACTTCTGCTGCAGGCTGTTATTCAATATTTTTTGACTTACTTCACTCAATATCTTGGTCAAAAAGTTTTATACGATTTACGTACCCAGATTTTTAATCACATACAAAAACTTGCTCTTAAATTTTTTGACCGGACACCAATTGGCAGACTTGTAACACGAGCGACAAATGATGTCGAAGCACTTGGTGAACTTTTTTCATCAGGGATTGTGATGGTATTTAGTGACGTTTTTATAATTATATGGATACTTGCTTTTATGTTTTTTATGGATTTTAGTCTATCTCTTGTAACATTATCAGTTCTTCCTGTTCTTATTTACGGAACATTTCTATTCAGAAAAAAAGCAAGAGAAAGTTACAGAGATGTAAGACTTCATTTAGCAAGATTGAATTCTTACATGCAGGAACATGTTACAGGGATGAGTGTAGTCCAGATTTTTAGAAAAGAAAGAGATGAGTTCAAAAAGTTTTCGAATATAAATTCAGACTTCAGGGCTGTTAATATCAAATCGATTTTTTATTATGCCGTTTTCTATCCCAGCGTTGAACTTCTCAGCTCTATTGCAATAGGATTGATTGTCTGGTACGGAGGTGGAGAAATTATTCAAGGTGCGCTCAGTGTTGGCGTTCTATTCGCATTCATTCAATACACGGAAATGTTTTTCAGACCGATTCGCGATCTATCTGAAAAATATAATATTATGCAGACTGCCATGGCTTCATCAGAAAGAATATTTAAACTGCTCGACAATCACACTATAATAAAAAATCCTGAAAATCCCATAAAACTGAACGGAGTAAAGGGAAAAATTGAATTCCAGAACGTGTGGTTTGCTTATAATAGCGATGATTATGTGTTGAAAGATATTTCATTCACAATAAATCCCGGAGAAACGGTTGCAATAGTTGGTCACACCGGAGCCGGTAAGACAAGCATCATTAATATTCTTACAAGATTTTATGATATCAACAAAGGAAAAATACTTCTTGATGATATTAACATTGAATCAATTGATAAAAGAGAATTGCGGAAATATATCTCAATGGTTTTGCAGGACGTTTTTCTTTTTTCCGGCAATATAAAATCCAACATAAATCTTGAAAATGAATTCATTACTGAAGAAATGATCGCAGAAGCTGCTACAATTGTGGGGGCAAATAAATTTATACAGCAGTATAAAAAATCTTTTAATGAAGTTGTGAAGGAAAGAGGGGCAACGCTTAGTGTCGGGCAGAAGCAATTAATTTCTTTCGCAAGAGCATTGGCTTACAATCCGCAAATATTAATTTTAGATGAAGCAACTTCGAGTGTCGACACTGAAACCGAATTTTTAATTCAACAGGCAATAGAAAAACTGCTCGTCGGAAGAACTGCAATAGTCATAGCCCACAGGTTATCAACTATTCAAAATGCTGATAAAATCATTGTTTTGCACAAGGGGGAAATAAGAGAAACAGGAAATCATCAGGAATTACTTGCAAAACACGGAATTTATTATAAATTATACCAGTTGCAATATAAAGATCAGGAAATAACCGTCTCTAAAACATAAATTTTCAGGGAAGTGAAATGCCTCAAATTCAATTCAGGACATTAGCCCGCCATATCATTGAAGAAGAAAGAAAATTCCCGCACGCAACAGGTGAACTTTCAAGCTTGCTTCACGAGCTTTCATTAGCAGCAAAAGTAATTTCACTTGAAGTAAACAAAGCCGGACTTGTTGATATTCTCGGCTTCACAGGTGATAATAATGTACACGGGGAACAGGTGAAAAAGCTTGATATGTATGCCCACGATATGCTAATAAGAGCAATGGATCATGGCGGTCATCTTTGTGTGATGGCATCTGAGGAAGACGAGGATATAATTCTTATCCCGCCAAAACACAGACTCGGTAAATATGTTCTGCTATTTGATCCGCTTGACGGTTCATCCAACATTGATGCGAATGTAAGTATTGGAACTATATTTTCTATTTACAGGCGCATTTCACCGGATGGCAAACCCGGAACAATGGAAGACTGTCTCCAGCCCGGCAAAAAACAAGTTGCTGCCGGTTATATAATTTACGGATCAAGTACAATATTCGTTTATACCGCAGGCACAGGCGTGCACGGTTTCACCCTTGATCCTGCTTTTGGTGAATTCATTCTTTCACATCAGAACATTCAGACTCCAAAAAAATCAAAAATCTACAGCATCAACGAGGGAAACTATCTTTACTGGCATCCGGGATTGAAGAAATATATTAAATATCTCCAGGAAGAAAATGCTGAACAAGGTCGTCCATATTCAAGCCGGTATATCGGATCGATGGTTGCTGACATTCACAGGAATTTACTCTATGGCGGAATTTTTATGTACCCGGCTGATTCACGAAATCCAAATGGAAAATTAAGATTGCAATATGAATGTAACCCGATGGCATATATACTTGAACAAGCAAATGGTCGTGCAACCAATGGGATGAAAAGAATCCTCGAAATTGAACCAGAGACTTTACACCAACGTGTACCCATATTTATAGGAAGTGAATATGATGTTTTAATGGTAGAAAAATTTATGAGAGAAGAAAAAGTGGTTGAAAAATGATTTTCAACCGGTTCGATTATTTTTTTAGTTCCTGAATAGCAGATTCAATCTTCTTCGCAAGCTCTTCAACAGAAATTCCTTTAATGCGGATTTTGGCACTGTTTAAAAGTATAAGCGGTGAATCACCTTCCCCATTCATAAATTTATAAAGTCCAAAACCCAAACGGTTCCTATCATTTGCAAATGGAATATATTCACTGACCGATTCAACAACTCCATAAACTTTTTTCTCAAGTGAAGAATCAGGGAACAACTTTGTTCCCGGTGGTGGTAATGTTGACATAAAGTTTCCTGTATTTGTTACCCAAAGTTAAGGCTGAAGAGGTTAAACATCAATGATTATTGGATGTAGATTTAATTATTGACTAAATTTGCCGCAATATTAATTTACGTTCAATGAACAATGAAATTAGCAGGTTCCAATAAAATTCTAATAATCAGGCTCAGTTCTTTTGGTGATGTACTTCTTTTAACCCCGCTAATTCGTTCAATCAAAAAAAAATATCCAAAGATTAAAATTGATTTTATTGTTCGCGAAGATTACAAGGATCTTGTTAAAAACAATCCGCATTTGAATAAAGTTTACCCTTACGCCGATAGTCACTTTGAACGCCACAGCCTTATCAATTCTTTAATTGCTGAAGACTATGATCTTATATTGGACTTGCAGAATAATTTCAGAAGTAAAGAAATTACACGGGTGCTTAAATGCCCAAATCTAAAGTTCCGGAAGAAGAACTTTGAGAAATACCTTTTGGTGAAATTTAAAATAAACCGGTTGAAGCATCTCCCTCCTGTTCCTGTTAGGTATGCTGAAGTTCTTGAGAACTTTGAGCTGGATGATGAAGGTCTTGAACTAATTTCCATGAATAAACCGGATGAAAGGTTTCAGCCAGGAAAAATATATATCGGCTTATGTCCCGGGTCAAACCACTTTACAAAGAGATGGCCTGAAGAATATTATATCAGTCTTGGGAAATTATTTGAACAGAAAGGATTTAACGTCGTGCTGTTTGGCGGATTTGATGACATGGTTTTGTGCAAAAAGATTGCAGATAAACTTAATAGTCCTCTGAATTTAAATAATGAAGATAATCTGCTTCAGACTGCTGCAGATATGAAAATGTGTAAATTAATTTATTGCAATGATTCCGGATTGATGCATCTTGCAACAGCCGTGAAAATTCCTGTTGTTGCTTTTTTCGGTTCAACAGTAAAAGAATTTGGTTTCTTTCCTTACAAATCAAAAAGCATAGTGCTGGAAAATGAATCACTAAAGTGCAGACCTTGCACTCATATAGGAAGAAAAAGTTGCCCGAAAAAACATTTTAAATGTCTTAAAGAAATCACCCCGGAATCTGCATTTAGCAATCTTAAAAATTTGATTCAAATGGTATGAAAATGGTTTGGCAATTCTGCTACAATTATATTATCCTGCCCCTGATTTATCTGCTGGTAAGATTTGCCTCATTGTTCATAGGCAAAATCAGGATAGGAATCAGGGGAAGAAAAAGAATTTTTGAAGACCTGATAATTAATCGCACGTCGATTAATAAATTAAATAAAAATATATGGTTTCATTCTTCCTCACTCGGAGAATTTGAGCAAGCCAAACCGATAATTGAAGAACTCAAAAAAAATAAGCAGGTGAACATAATTGTTTCATTTTTTTCTCCTTCGGGATTTGAGAACTCGCGTAAATACCGTTATGCAGACCTAATAACTTACTTACCTTTCGATACCAGAGAGAATGCCTCCAGATTTGTTGACATAGTCCAGCCTGATCTTGCAATATTTATGAGATATGATATCTGGCCAAATCATATTTGGGCATTAGCAAGAAAAAAAATTCCCTGCTTTCTTGTTGATGCTACAATGAGGAGAAGCTCTGCAAGGAAATGGCCTCTCATTAAATCTTTTCATAAATCATTATTCAAAAACATAAATAAAATATTAACGGTATCTGAAGCTGATGCAAAAAGATTTAAAAGTTTTGACTGCGATCCACAGCAGCTTAAAGTAGTTGGTGACACCCGTTTTGACCGGGTTTACAAAAGAAGTCTGGAATCGAAGGAAAGTAAACTAATTAATCCTTCAATATTGAAAGACAAAAAAATATTAGTTGCAGGCAGCACCTGGGAACAGGATGAAGATGTAATAATCCCGGCATTTCAAAAGCTTGCGAAGTATGAAAAGGAAGTTCTACTGATGATCGCACCTCACGAACCGACATTGCTCCACCTTGAAAAGCTTGAAAATGAATTTGCCCGTACTCTGCCGTCAATTCGCTTTTCCTATTTAAATAATTATTCAGGTCAGCGTGTAATAATAATAGATTCGATTGGAATACTTCTTACACTTTACACTTACGCTGATGTTGCGTTTATAGGTGGAAGCTTTAAGCAGAATGTGCATAATGTTCTTGAGGCTGCAGTATACGGAATCCCGGTATTATTCGGACCGAAAATTGAAAAATCTCAGGAAGCTAAACAGCTTGCTGATACAAGCGGTGGAATAATCATACATAATAAGGTTGAGGCATACAGAAAGCTGCGTATACTATTCGGTGATAATGACCAGAGAAAAACCCATGGAAAAAGCTCACTGGATTATGTTCAGAAAAATGTCGGGGCAACAGGAAAAATTATAAAAGAGATTTACACTATTTTCTGATTGTTGAAAAGAAATTACATATACCTTTCTTTTAAAATATTCATGTGATGTTTTTCATGACCCGCGATTATATAAAGAATTGCCAATACCGTAACGGAAGATTCATTTGCAAAACCCCGTCTCAATAACATCTCAGGAGTAAAGGTTCTGAATAACAGGAGATTCGATTCTCTGAGAAGCCGGAATTCATAATTCAAATCAAAAAGTTCGCGGCGGTTAAAATTTCCTTCTGTTACATAATCGTTCTGTTCAAAACCTGGTAACGATTTTTTCTCGCCGCGTGCTATGCATAAAGCACGATAAGCAAATACTCTTTCACTGTCAAGCAAATGACCAACCACTTCTTTGATTGTCCATTTACCATCGGCGTACCTGTAATTTCCTTTATGAACAGAGAAAGAATTTAATATGTCCTGAGTTTTCTTGCTCTGCTCATTAAGAATTTTTAATATATCTTCTCCTTCAATTTGCTTAATGTAGTTTTCATAATAGGGTGAATAGTCGCCGGGATTTGGTCTCATAAATCCTCTAAAAAATTATTTCCAGATTTTTACTTCAAAAATTCCTTCGGATGTTGCAACACCTCTGAGCATGCTCGGAGTGTTGAATGGAAATGCATAGTTTCCATCTTTATCAACTGCAATAATTCCTCCGGCTCCCTCAGGTAAAAAGTTGAATACAACTTCATTAGCTGCTTGCTGTAAAGTCATCCCCTTATATTCCATCAGCGCTGAAACATTAAAGGCAATGGTATGTTTGATGAACAATTCACCTGTGCCTGTACCTGAAACGCCGCAGGTTTTGTTATTCGCATAAGTTCCTGCATTTACAAGCGGAGAATCACCAACTCTTCCGGGCATTTTTCCTGTCAAACCTCCTGTTGAAGTTCCTGCAGCAATGTTACCGAATTTATCCAATGCAACACAGCCAACAGTACCCTTAATTTTTTCCTGCATTTTCATTTTCCATTGCTGATATCTTTTCTCCACACGAAAATATTCCTGCTGAACTATTTCAACTCCAAGTTGATTACCCAATTTGTCCGCACCTTCACCGGCAAATAAAACGTGCGGGGTTTTTTCCATTACAAGTCTTGCAAGAGTAATTGGATTTTTAATTGTCCTCACACCTGTAACCGCACCCGTAGAAAAATCTCTTCCATCCATTATTGATGCGTCAAGTTCAACAATACCTTCGGAATTGAGAACTGCCCCTTTTCCGGCATTAAAAAGAGAATCATCTTCAAAAAATTTTATTACCTGCTCAACTGCATCAAGACTGCTGCCTCCTTCTTCAAGAATTTTCTTTCCGATGTTAAGTGCTTTTGTTAATGAATTAAGATATGCTTCCTTAACTGATTCTTCTTCATTGGGATCGATGTAGCCTGCACCACCGTGAATTACAAT
>DATDOL010000073.1:0-2484 GCA_035293265.1 Ignavibacteriaceae bacterium
AATTTCATATTTATCGAAGTCAATAAAAATATTGGCGCTGTTTATCTCGGTTCTTCTGTAGCTGATTTTCGCCTGTCCATAAATTTCCATTTTCTTTTCCTTGACAAAAAAGATAAGCGAATCCGAAGCAGTTGTATAAACAACTGTATCTATATCTGATCTGGAAGTTTGTTCACTTACAAGCGAGGTATCTTCATCCGCAGAAATTATAGTATCAGGCAGAACAATTGTTTGCTGAATATCGTTCTGTTGTGAATAAACATTTCCTGAAAGATGAAGAATTAATATGCTAAAGAAAACATATTTCATAGCAGAAAGATAAGAATATGCTTCGATTATGTGTAGTGTATACTTTAAAGACGGCTGATGAACACGAATGTTTCAATTGATAGGAATGTATACAGTTTTCATTTTTTAGCGGAGGTGAAACACCAACGCAGAAGCACCTTTCACACCGGCATCGTTCTTTAGTTTAGCAGGAAGCACTTTTACTCTTGGTCTGATTGGTGCCATAACTCTCCTGCTAACAGTTTTTTTCATAGAATCAAACAGCGGTTTGCCAAACCCCGAAATTCCTCCCCCAAGAATGAAAACGCTGATATCAAGTACGTTGCAGAGTGAAGCAAATGCAGAACCGAGATGTACTCCCAGTTCTTCGATTACAGATTGTGCGAACGCATCACCTGTTTCAGCGGCAAGTTGTACGTTGCGAGGTGAAACTTTGCTCAAGTCGTTATTTATCAGCTTCCACATTTTGGATTCGGGATGTTTCTTGAGTTCATTGCGCACTCTTTCTCTCAGGTAATGGTTTCCGGCATAAGTTTCAATACATCCGTAAGATCCGCAGTTACATTTTGGTCCGTTGTAATCGATTGAGATGTGGCCAATTTCCCCTGCTGCTCCAAAATCTCCGTGATAAATTTTTTTATTCATTACAATTCCGCCGCCGACTCCCGTGCCGAGTGTGATCATCACAAATGATTTGAATTTTTTCCCGCTGCCGAAAGTCAGCTCGCCGATCGCAGCAGCATTTGCATCATTTTCAACGAATACTTTCTTTCTGAATTCATTGTGAATAATTTTTCCCACATTAATTTTTGACCAGCCGGGGAAGTTTGGCGGGTGTTCAACTATTCCCTTTCCTGGTGTAACAACACCCGGACAGCCTATTCCGATTCCTTCTATTCTGATCTTGTTTTGAAAAGTTGTTCCAATCAATTCTCCGATACCCGATTTAATATTATCCAACACTTTCTTCGGACCTTTTTCAGCTTCTGTGCGTAAGGAAATTTTTTTTATCAGCCTTCCTGAATTCGTAACGATTCCCAGCTTGATACTGGTACCACCCAGATCAACACCAATAGCATATTTAATTGTTAAACTCATTAATCTTTAAAAATAATGTTATTTCTAAATTTCTTTGTTTGTCAAGCTGAACTTGTTTCAGCTTCCACATATCACATTGTGTAATTCTCTCAGATTCCGAAACAAGTTCGGAATGACATATCTATCACAAATTCAATTAAAGCTTTAATTTGTGAAAGATTGATCAACAATTTTAAGCTCGCCAGGATATTTAATATCGCCAATTGGTGAAGTAACCGTCGGAGTTGCAATCAAAGTCAACCGGGAAGCTGAACCTTCCTTTCCTCCTAAGCTGAATACAAGCTTAATCAATGATTCGTAACCCTGGCTGTTAAAAAATTCGAGTAGATCCAGGTTTAAGTTTATCGGGATATTAGTCAGCTCGCCTGTTCCCGGCACAGATACTGGACTGCCGATATTTCCTGCAATTGTTTCATTTCCATCAATCTCTAATCGCCATGGAAAAGATTTTAAAGTGGCGTCTGTTTTAGGATAGCCGCCTGTTCCGTCATTAGGATTTTTTGCTTCGACGTTCAGCGTAAAAGAAACAGGGAGTTTTCCGGATGCAAAATTAGAACTTAACTTAAGAAGTTCGATGGGATTAATTTCTTCCAGTTTTGTTTTATTTGAAATGTTTATCCCGCTGATGTAGAAATTATTTATATCACCAAGTTTGAATTTCAGGCGTGAAATGTTAACCATCGTTTCATAAACGCTGCATCCTGAATTTGCAAGAAGCATCAGGATTGAAATTAAAATTATCTTTTTCATTTTAATAGTCCTTCCTGTGATTCTTTTATCTTTTGAATTATGATCTCCGCAACCTTCAGAGCTCTTAAGCCGTCAATCCCGGAGACAACAGGTTTTCTATTACCCGATACTGCATCAATAAATAATTCCAGCTCGTACTTTAATGCATTAATTTCTTTCTGCTCAGGCTGTTCATAAACCAACCGTTTCTTCTTATCTCCAATCCCTATTTCACCAAATGAAATTAGCGATGGCTCTACTTTTTCATTAAGAGGAAGAAGCCGGTAAATCTCCGCAACACCTGTAACAAAATCCAATGCAATGTAACCATCCTGCTGGAAGATGCGCATTTTACGCATCTTCTTCTGT
>DATDOL010000074.1:0-5623 GCA_035293265.1 Ignavibacteriaceae bacterium
CTTCAAAGTAAAACATCTTGTTGTTTCAACAGTTACAGGACATTTCAAAACATTCGATGCAACAGTTGAAACCAATAAAGAAGATTTCAGCGATGCAGTAATAAAATTCGAAGCAGATGTAAACAGCATCAGCACAAAAAATGAACAACGTGATACACATTTAAAGTCTGCGGATTTCTTTGATTCTGAAAAAAATCCGAAGATGACTTTCACTTCAACATCTGTGAAGAAAATTTCCGACTACGAACTGAAGGTTAATGGAAACATTACGATGCGTGGTATTACAAAAGAAATAACTCTTGATTTAATATACAACGGAGTTGTTTCAGGATTTGGTGGAACCGAAGTTGCAGGATTTGAAGTCCGGGGAAAAGTTAACCGTTTTGATTTTGGACTGCAGTGGAATGCGCTCACCGAAGCAGGCGGTGTTGTTGTAAGCAACGAAGTTAAAATAGAAATCCTCGCTGAATTCAATAAAGTTCAGGAAGCTGTTAAAGCTGCTTAACTATCCTATGCTTTGTTATTAAGATAATTTTTGAATAGTTTATTAATGAAATATCATAAAAGGAAATATATCATGAAAAAAATATTGATCAATTCAGTCGCTGGCATTGCAGCTATCTTATTAGTGATGATGGTTGCAGCTATCGGCTGCATAAACAATGCTGACCAGGAAGAGCTGAAAAAGTTTAGAGATGAAAAGGCACTTACAGATGCACGCCTGGTTCGTTTCGATTCACTGGACTTTGACATTTACAGCAATCAAAAATGGGATTCATTCGGAATAAGTCACGATGGAAACATCAAGGTTTATTATCCTGATGGCAGTGTTACCGTTGGACTAGATCCAGACCATCTCGATGCTTTGAAACCTATGTTTGTATTTGCGCCGGATACAAAAATAAAATCACATCCGGTTAGATTTGGCAGCGGCGACTGGACAGCAGTCATTGGTGAAATGGAAGGGACTTTTTCGCAACCAATGCCAATAGGTGATGGCAAGACAATTCCACCGACCGGGAAAAAGTTCAAGCTTTCAATGGCAACGATAGGACATTGGAAGGAGGGCAAGATGATTGAAGAATATTTGTTCTGGGATAACCAGGCATTTATGAAGCAAATCGGATTAGTGCAATAAGCTACCCTAATAAAACTACAATAACAGCTCGTGCAATACTATATTGCTTCGGGCTGTTTGTTTTATATCACAAAAAAAACTAGCGGCTTTTGTATTTTTTTTTATTAGTTTCAAAAAACATTTTAGGAGGATTTATGATAACGCTACATATCGAACACAAAGTTTCAAATTATAACGAGTGGAAAAAAGTTTTCGACAGTGACCCGATAAACCGAAAAAAATCCGGAGTCAGGAGTTACAGGATATTCAGGCCGGTAGACGATCCGAATTATGTTCTTATCGATCTTGAATTTGATAACTTAAATGATTCAGAAACTGTTTTAACAGCTCTGAATAAATTGTGGAGCAATGTTGACGGGAAAATAATATTTAATCCACAAGCCAGGATCCTGAACGTTGAAGAAACAAAAAAATATTGAGTACTATAAAACATGGACCAAACTTTAAAAAGAAATAAAGATAAATAGCAGTATGGAGAAAAATTTCCTGCCACAGCTTGTCCGAAGTGATGATGTTGATTGGAAACCGCTAGTAGAAGACGGTGTAAAAACCGACGGTATTTTTGTTAAAGCTTTAAGATACGATGAGCAAACTAAAAGATCACCGACAATTCTTTTAAAGTTTGAAGCAGGTGCAACATATCCTGCACATAATCATCCAGGCGGTGAAGAGGTTTTTGTTCTTGAAGGAGAAGTGAAATTAGGAAATTACAATTTATCAGCCGGAGATTATTTATTCACTCCACCCGAAGGAAAGCACGCGGTATGGAGTAAGAACGGATGTGTAATGCTTTTGAATATTCCTGAAGAAGTTGAAATCTTAAAGTAAAATTCATAACCAAGTATTCTCTTGAAGTAAGTTCTTTATTTAGGAAATATCTTTTCAGTATTAAAGAGACTCACCCTAATCCCTGCCTTTGCCGAAACGGCTTCGTGCAGGCAGGCCTCTCTTAATGGAGAGGGACTTAATTATCAATAAATCATTACATCTCTTATTTTGTCAGGATAAAAAGTCACTACTTAAAGTAAGCCCTTCTCTTTACAAGAGAAGGGTTGGGATGAGTTCTATTTCAATAGTAAAGAAAAATTGCTGTTGTTTTAGCGAAGAAATTTTAATACTTAATAAATGTTTCGCATAGAATTTAATTGACAACTCCTATTTTATATAAACACTGACCGCATCAGCACAATTTTCTCCATCGATTGCAGAAGAAACAATACCTCCAGCATAACCGGCTCCTTCACCACAGGGGAAGAAACTTTCAATTTCAATATGCATAAAAGTTGATCTGTCCCGCGGAATTCTTATCGGCGAGCTGGTACGAGATTCAACTCCAACTAAAATTGCATCTTCAGAATAATATCCTTTCATTTTATTATCGAATACCATCAAAGCTCTTTTCAACCGTGAAGTAATAAAATCAGGGAGTTCTTTATCAAGTGATACAGAAGTTAAACCGGGTATGTATGATGATCCGGGTAAAGTCGAAGAAAATTTTCCATCAACGAAATCAGTGACACGCTGAGCTGGTGCATTTTGCCCCTGAGCAGCCGGATTAGCAATCTGAAAAACTTTTTGCTCAAGCTCCTGCTGAAGCATCAATCCTGAAAATGGAAAATGCTCATCATATTTTTTCCATTCATTTTGATTTACTTCAACGACAAATCCTGAATTTGCAAAAGGTGAATTTCTTTTCGATAGTGACATCCCGTTAACAACTATTTCACCCGGAGATGTGGCTGCCGGCACGATGATCCCGCCGGGACACATACAAAATGAGTAAACTCCCCTCTCATCAACATTACAAGCAAGAGTGTAAACTGCCGGTGGAAGATTGGGGCGTTTTTCCTTTGAATGATATTGAATTTCATTTATCAATTCCTGGGGATGTTCAATCCTAACCCCCATTGCAAAAGGTTTAGGTTCTATACGGATTTTCTTTTTGTGGAGAATGTAATAAATATCTCTAGCAGAATGACCGGTTGAAACAATTACAGCATCACCATAAATTTCATTGTCTTCATTTACTTTTACACCGATCATTTTATTATCCCTTAGGATAAAATCAGTCACTTTGGAATTGAAATGAATTTCTCCGCCACTATTAAGAATAGTGTGTCTGATTGCCTCAACAATCTTAGGAAGTTTGTTTGAACCGATATGAGGATGCGTATCAATTTTAATATCCGGATTAGCTCCATGTTGAACGAAAATGTTAAGAATTTTATTCACATCACCGCGTTTTGTCGAACGGGTATAAAGCTTGCCATCGCTGTATGTGCCGGCACCACCCTCACCAAAGCAATAATTGGAATCGGGATTGACTATATGTTCCTGGTGAATTGCTCGTAAATCTCGTCTTCGTGCCCGGACGTCTTTTCCTCTTTCAACTATAATTGGTTTTATACCAAGCTCGATTAATTTTAAAGCTGCAAACATGCCGCCTGAACCGAATCCGACAATGATAACTTTTTTATCATCCTTTACAGGATTATAAATTATTACTCTGTTTTGTTCAGAAGGATTTTCATCCACATATACTTCAACGATACAGCGGAACAAAACGTTATAACGTCTTGCATCGATGGATCTTTTTAAAGGAATGACTGCAGAAATCTTTTCCTGCTCAATATTAAGAACCTGGGCTGATTTTAAGAGAAGAATTCCCGGAAGGTTAATTTGTTCAGGAGCTAGTGTAAGTTCGATAATTTGTTTCATGTTGTCCCTGCCTGCTCGCCTCGAGGCGAAGCCGAGGGCCGGCAGGCTGGCCCTAATTATGGGGAAATATTAATAATTGAGAATTAAAAAATTCCTTTTGTGTAACCACCATCAACCTGGATAGTATTACCTGTAATGTAGCTTGCTTGCTTTGATGCAAGAAATAGAACTACAGATGCAATTTCTTCAGGTCCGGCCAGCCTGTTCATGGGAACACGTTTTGCCATATCGACTAAAACTTCCTCGTGGGAAATTCCTTTCTCTTTGGCTTCTGAAACTGCGAGTTCATATAACCTGTTTGTAAGAGTCAGTCCGGGTGCAACATTATTAACAGTAATATTATACTTTCCTATTTCATTGCTTAAAGTCTTGGCAAAACCTGTAACTCCGGCTCTGAATGAATTGGAAAGTATCAGGTTATCAACAGGCTGTTTAACGGAAATGGATGTGATATTAATTATTCTCCCCCAGCCATGCAGGATCATTCCAGGTAATGCAAGCCGTGAAAATCTAACCACACTTAACAGCACCTGTTCATAGGCATTATTCCAGCTTGTTTCATCAAGTGAAGTAAATACACCGCTTACCGGTCCGCCGCAGTTGTTAACGAGGATATCAACTTGCCCGAATTGGTCGGCAACAGTTTTGAAGGTTGTCTCAATATCATTTGATTTGTTCAGGTCACATACAGACCATAATGCATCGATCCCAAACTTGGATTTAAGATCTTTCGCAGCAGCAAGCAGATTATTTTTTGTTCTGGAACAGATGGCAACCTGACATCCTTCTCCAGCAAGAATTTCACTAACGGCTTTTCCAATTCCCATGCTGGAAGCTGTAATCAATGCAGTTTTACCTTTTAATCCAGTATCCATTTTTTATTGAATTTTTTATCGAACCGTAATCCGGAATTTAAAATCAGTGAACTAACTCCCCTACGATTTTGCTTGTGTCCAGCGCAATTACCAACTCTTCATTTGTCGGGATCCTGAACACAGAAACTTTTGAAGAGTCATCTGAAATTAATTCATCATGATTCTCATTTTTAATTTCATCAAGCTTAATTCCAAGGAACTCCATGTTCCTGCAAACTTCATTTCTAACCTCGGAAGCATTTTCACCGATTCCGCCGGTGAATACAAGAGCATCGAGCCCACCCATCACAGCCGCATAAGCTCCAACATATTTTTTAATCCTGTAACAGAAAATTTCGAATGCAAATTTCGCACGTTTTTGATCATCTTTAACCGCAGCAAGAATTTCTCTCATATCACTGCTTACTCCGCTGATGCCGATAAGTCCGCTGTGTTTGTTAAGCAAAGTGTTGGCTTCGTGAAGAGACAATCCTTCTTTCCCCATTATATATAAAATTAATGACGGATCGATATCGCCGCTTCTTGTTCCCATCAGCAAACCTTCAAGAGGTGTGAAGCCCATAGTCGTATCAACTGATTGTCCGTGATCCACTGCAGCCATACTGCAGCCGTTGCCGAGATGAGCAGTGATGATTCTCAAATCACGTATATCTTTTCCGAGTGCTTCACTCGCTTTGTGAGAAACATAAAGATGTGAAGTCCCATGAAATCCGTAACGACGAATTTTATGTTTCTTATAAAGTTCAAATGGAATTCCATATAAGTAAGCTTTAGGCGGCATTTTAACATGGAAAGCTGTATCGAAAACCGCAACTTGTGGAGTGTTCGGCAAAATACGTGTGACAGCCTGGATACCTTTTATATTCGGTGGATTATGAAGAGGCGCAAGTTC
>DATDOL010000075.1:0-3142 GCA_035293265.1 Ignavibacteriaceae bacterium
TAAAATTTATGATTCAAAAGCAGAATTACCACTTGCTCTTGGAAAAACTATCAGCGGAGATGTTTACCTTGCTGATCTTGCCTTAATGCCTCATTTGCTTATTGCTGGCTCTACCGGGTCTGGTAAGAGTGTTGGAATAAATATGATCATAAGCAGCATTTTGTATTCCAAACATCCTTCTGATATTAAATTCATTTTAGTTGATCCTAAAAAAATTGAACTGTCTTTATACAACAAACTACGAAGACATTATCTTGCAGTTTCGCCAGATCTTAATGAGGAAATTATAACTGCTCCGCAGAATGCTGTGTTGATGCTAAAATCTGTAGAGATTGAAATGGAAAAGCGTTATGATAGACTTGCAAAGGCAGGCGTTAGAAACATTGTTGATTATAATAAAAAGATTTCTGACAAAGCATTAAGACCGCGTGATACAGAAACTATAAAACATCATCATCTTCCTTACCTTGTTGTTATAATAGATGAGTTGGCTGATCTTATGATAACTGCAGGAAAGGATGTTGAAGGACCGATAACCCGTCTTGCTCAGCTTGCACGTGCAGTCGGGATTCACCTTGTACTTGCTACACAAAGACCATCAGTGAATGTTATTACCGGTGTTATCAAAGCGAATTTTAGTTCGAGGATTGCATACCAGGTCGCAACCAAAATTGATTCGAGAACAGTGCTGGATATGAATGGAGCTGAACAGCTTTTAGGAAGAGGAGATATGCTTTTTCAGCCGACCGGTTCACCCAAACCGATAAGAATGCAAAATGCTTTTATCACCACCGAAGAAGTCGAGAAAATTACAAACCACATTTATTCACAGCCTTCATTTTCAAAACCTTATTTTCTTCCATCGATATATGATAAGAAAAAAGGCAGCGCTTCCGGCTTTGTTGCCGATCTCGATCCGATGTTTGAGGAGGCAGCAAGAGTCATTGTTCGTCACCAGCAGGGTTCTGTATCTTTGCTTCAAAGAAAACTTAAGCTTGGTTATTCACGTGCTGCCAGAATTGTTGATCAGCTGGAAGAGGCAGGAATAGTTGGACCAAACGACGGAAGTAAAGCCAGGCAGGTAATAATTGAAAATGAAGAACAGCTTGAAACCATATTCAGAAATTTATAAACCGGAGATTGTAAATGTTTAAAAAATTTGTTAACGCAATATTTCTTCTCTTAATTTTTTATCAGCCATATTCTTTTTCGCAAACTGATGCGGAGGTATTGTTAAAAAAAGTTCAAACTAAATTTAATAGTATAAATGATTTAAGCGCCGACTTTAAACAATTCATCAGCAATAAATTAAAACTCAAAGGGAAAATTTATTTTAAGAAACAGGATAAGCTGAGATTTGAAACGGACAATGTGCTGATAATTTCAGACGGTGAAACTTCATGGAATTATAATAAAAAAGAAAACAAGGTTATTATTTTAGAAAACGTAGAAGAGATTAATCATTTTTCAATCAGGAAAATAGTTTATGAATATCCCGAAAAATGTATATTAAGTTCCGGTGTGGTTGATGGAATAAATGTTCTTACCTTTATCCCTGATGATTCAGAATTAAGCTTTAACTCAGCCAAACTTTTTATCAACTCAGATGATTTGATATTCAGAGCGGCAATAGATGACCCTGCAGCCGGGATGATACAGCTTGATTTTTCGAACTTTAAAATTAACCAGAACCTGGCAGACTCTGATTTTTCATTCACTCCACCAGAAGGAAGTAATATTATTGATCTCAGATAACTCAGGGAAAATTCCCGCTCCCCGAGGAATAATTAATTTCATAATATCAATCGGCTTAGCCGCAATATTTCTTTACATAGCATTCTATGATGTTAACTTCAGCGATGTTCTGGATATTATCGGGCAGGCTTCTGTGTTATGGATTGTTATTTTCATCGTTTCAATAATGATCGGGCATTATATCCGTGCCTTGAGATGGAAATATATTTTGCATTCTGTCAAGCCCGGCATAAAAATGAAAAACCTTTTCGGCGCATTAATGATTGGATATGGAGTGAACTGTGTTACTCCAAAACTTGGTGAAGTTTCAAGGGCAATACTCATAGGCAGATGGGAAGGATTATCGCGTTCTTCTATGTTCGGTACAGTGATAGTTGAAAGAATTATTGATATTATTTCTCTCGGCACAGCAGTATTGGTTTCTGCATTTATCTGGCGTGAAAGTTTATACATTAATTTCCCCTGGCTGAAATCAACGCTTTACATTACCGGCATATTGATGGCAGCTGCAATTGTTTTGATTTATCTGGCAGTTAGTCTTAAAGAAAAATTTTATGGCATCCTCATCAAATTAATTGAGAAAATTTCTAAAAAACTGGCAGAGAAAATTGCATACATCATTGAAATGCTCACACAAGGATTTGTAAGTCTTAAAGGAGCAAGGAATTATTTTTTTACAATCGCTCTTACAATCTTACTACTGCTTATTTATGCTCTCAGTTCTTATTTTGGATTTTTTATGTTGAATATGAAACCAGCAACATATCAGATGGGATGGGTTTTGATGAGTATCAGTGCAATCGGAGTTGTGATACCAACACCCGGCGGAACAGGATCCTATCATACACTTGCAAAATCAACCTTGGTTCTGTTGTTCGGATTCGGTGAAACAATCAGTGCCGCTTATGCTTTATTAACTCATATCATCTCTTACTTTTTATTTATTTTAACAGCCTTCGCATTTTTCTTTCTGTTAAATAAATCTCAGGCAGATCAAAACAAATCCATTATTTCTGAACCGGATTAAAATGAAAAAAATATTCACCTTAGCTATAATAATTTTTTGTTCCACTTATTCGTTTACCCAGATTGAAGTTAAAGCAGTGATGGGAATAAATTTTCTTAGCGTTCCTTCAATGCAGGATTATATTAATTTTTCACATCCGGATGATCAATTAGGCAGTTTTAATTCTGCAGTTATTTTTGCGGGCGAATTTGGTTATTTTTTTTCGCCTTCCTTTGTGATGAGCATTGAAGGTGCTTACCAGCTATTTTCGTACACAAATGTATCCACGTCAGGTAAATATGAGATGGTCTATGTTTGTATTCCGGTTTCCGTTCTTGGTTACTATGTGATCGGGGGGGAAGGTTATAATCTTAAATTCGG
>DATDOL010000076.1:0-21229 GCA_035293265.1 Ignavibacteriaceae bacterium
AAAGTCATGGATATGATTGATAAAACGTTTGCTATCAGAGAGTGTTCAGATAAAGAATATCTCAAAGGAAAAAAATGTTTTCTGGCCGACATTGAGCGATGCACAGCACCGTGTATAAAAATCAGAGATGAACATTACCACAATGAACTGAAAAAAGTTTATGAATTTCTTTCAGGGAAAAATCAAACAGCACTTGACAGGTTATTGAACAAGATGAAACTTTATTCATCTGAAGAAAAATACGAAAAAGCTGCTGAGGTAAAAGAACTAATTGAACTGATCCTTGCACAGACACATAAGACATCTCTGCTTGCAGAGCCGGTTAATTCCGCAAATGTACTTTTTGAAATTTCCGAGAACCAAACGAAGGATTACGTTTTGATGAGATCAGGAAAAATTTTTATAAAATCTTATTTGCATAACAAAAGTGATTTATTTGAAGAAGTAATTGACGATTTTTATTCTAACACCATCAATCTTAAAATGATGCCTACTGAAGAGGATCTTGAGAAAATGAAAATCACTTTAAACTGGCTGATCAAAAACAGGAATAAAGTCAGAGCATTTTATCTGAAAGAATTTCAAAGCGAACGGGAGTTATTTTCTGCAGCTTCACATTTTGGTGTTTCAGGGAGTATATCTTCTGTTGATTACTACGACATAAACCAGCTTGCGAATACTGAATTGGTCACGGAATGAAAATAAAAGAGGAAGTGATTGAATAAACAGCAGCGAAACAAACTTAATAGCATAATTAAGGATAATACTTCAGGATCTTCAGAGCTTGTCAATAAGATTAATTATCTTTTCATTCATAACTCTGATAATAATAATGTACTGAAGGAGTTAATTTCATTATTAAAAAAGAATTTGAATCATTTCGCTGCTGTGAAAAATTATTTGGAAACTGTTTCTAATATTATTTTGGCCGGCAGTTCAAATAAGCTAACAAAATTTTTAATATCGTCTGAAGCAACAGATATCAATAAGTACCAAAAATTAGCTGAAGTTTTTAGAACTAAGTATGGAATGTGCAACAGATTATTAACTATCTCAAGAAGCGGTACGCTTTTAATCGTGTTCAAACATTTAGCTTCAAAAAACAAAAAGCTCAGGCTGATAGTTTTGGAATCACGTCCGACTTTTGAAGGCAGACAGATGGCGAAATCATTAATAGACTCTGGAATTAAGGTTGAATTGATCACCGATGCAATGATGAGTTATGCTGTTCGGAATATAGATGCAGTTGTAATCGGTGCTGACAAAATACTTAAAACAGGTAGTGTTGTTAATAAAGTTGGAAGTTATCCTCTTGCATTATTATGCAAGGAGTTTAAAAAACCATATATCGTTCTAAGTACTAAATCAAAATTTTCTGATCAGAAATTATTTAAACATAAAATGGAAAATCAAAGTGAAGTATGGAATCATAAACATAAAAATCTTACTGTTAGTAATATTTACTTTGAGGAGATCAATAAGAACCTGATTACTGAAATCATCACGATATAGATCTGTTACCGAATTATAAATTCCGGAGAATTAAATGAAGCACATTAAATATTTATTTGTACTTCTTGCGTTAACAGCTAACATCACATACTCACAAAAATTATTTACTTTGGAACAGGTAATCCTGAACCAGGAAACAATCTCGCCGATAAAATTATTACAGCTTCAATGGATTGGTAAATCGGAGAATATCAGCTATGTCCAAAAAATAAATGAAGACTATGTGCTGTTCAGTGAATCAATTGAGGAAGGGAATAAATTAATTCTCACCTCGCTTAAAGAAATAAACCAAAGTCTGACAAGTAAAAACCAGGACACAGCCTCAACGTTTCCTTTATTCAGCTGGTTCAGCGAATCTGAAATCAAGTTCTGGAATCAGAACAAGCTGTTGAAATTTAATGTCGTCACAAAGACTATCGAAGTCCTAAATGAAATTTCCCTTAACGGTACAAACCAGGATTTTATCGATTACAAAAAAATAGCATATACAGTTGAGAACAATCTTTTTATATCGGAAAATTCCAAACAAATTCAAATCACTCACGATGATGATAAAGCAATCGTAAATGGTCAGAGAGTCCACCGTAATGAATTTGGAATTACTAAAGGAATCTTCTGGTCGCCTTATGGAAATTTTATTGCATTTTACAGACAGGATGAAACAATGGTTACTGATTATCCATTAATTGATTATTCAACTCATCCGGCAAAAAATATTAATATAAAATATCCTATGGCAGGAATGACAAGCCATCACGTAACTGTTGGTGTGTACAACCTGACGACAAGCAAAACAATTTTCTTAAATACTGGTGAACCAAAAGATCAATATCTTCCGGGTGTGACGTGGAGTCCGGATGAAAAATATATTTTTATAAACCAGCTGAATCGTGATCAGAATCATCTTAAAGTCGCGAAGTACGATGCCGGCACCGGAAAATTCATTGAGGTTTTAATTGAAGAGAAGAATGAAAAGTATATTGAACCAATGCATGGATTAATCTTTTTTGAAAATGAGCCTGATATATTTATTCGGCATTCCAGAAATGAGGGCTGGAATCATCTTTACCTTTATGACAGTGCCGGAAATAGAATAAAAAAACTTACAAACGGAGAGTGGGAAGTTACAAGCTTTGATGGTTTTGATGAAGAAGGACTTTATATCTATTTCACGTCAACCAAGGAAGATCCACTTGAACGCCATTGTTATAAATTAAATCTCAATTCATACCAGTTTTCAAAACTCACAGAGCAGCCGGGCAATCATAAATTAATCAGGAACAGCACAAACGATTTTTATCTGGATGAATACAGCAGTTTAACCGTTCCATACAAGGTCGATCTATTAGATAAAGATGGAAATTTATTGAGGACTGTTTATTCAGCTGTGAATCCGTTTGATGAGTACAAAAAGGCTGAAATAAAAATTATTAAACTTGAAAGCAATGATGGGTATGGTCTTTTCGGAAGATTATTTTTACCACCGGATTTTAATGAACAAAAAAAATATCCTGTTGTTTATCATGTTTATGGCGGTCCTCATTTACAAAGAATTCAGAATGAATGGATTGAGGATTCACGTCTGTGGTTGTATTATATGGCACAACAGGGATTCATTATTTTTACATTGGATAACCGGGGAACGGCTTATCGTGGTTTGGAGTTTGAGCAGGTTACATTCAGGCGATTGGGCAAATTCGAACTAGAAGATCAACAAGCTGGAGTTGAATATCTGAAATCACTTCCTTATGTGGATCACGAACGAATGGGTGTTTATGGATGGAGTTACGGAGGATTCATGGCAGCATCATTAATGACAAGAAATCCTGAAATATTTAAAGTTGGTGTAGCCGGAGGATCAGTGACAGATTGGAAACTTTATGAAGTAATGTACACTGAAAGGTATATGGACACACCGCAAATGAATCCGGAAGGTTATGAGCAATCAAGTCTCTTGAATTATATTCAAAATCTTAAAGGCAAACTGCTCTTAATTCATGGGACAAGTGATCTGACTGTCGTACCACAGCATACTATATCATTAATTAAAAAAGCTGTTGAACTTGGAGTTGAGCTTGAGTTCTTTCCTTACATCGGTTCGACGCACAGTATAAAAGGAAAGGACAAACTTCATATGTTTAAAAAAATTACAAACTATTTGTTAAATAATTTAAATTGATCAGAAGTGAATAATCTGTTTACTTTTTGCATTGAATCGAAGTGTTAATAAAATTGCTGATGTTGTTAAACCTAGCAACAAGCCGATCCAAACTCCAATCACATCAAGACCAAAAACAAATCCGAGCAAATAACCAACCGGAAGACCAACAATCCAATAAGCAATAAATGTAATTGCGGTTGGAATTTTTACATCTGTTAATCCGCGCAGAATGCCTATACCGACTGCCTGAACTCCATCAGAAAGCTGGAATAAAGCGGCGATCAACAACAAAGATGAAGCAATTGTTATTACTGCATCATCGTTAATATAAAGTGTTGGTAATAAGTTTCTGAATAGTATAAATATTACTCCCGAAAAAAACATTATTGATGCGCCGAGTAATAAGGCTGTAAATCCTGCTATTCGTATTTCGTGAATATTTTTTTGTCCGACCGCATTCCCTACCCTTATTGAACCAGCTGCGGAAATTCCGAGAACAGCCATAAAAGAAATTGACGCAAGATTTATCGCAATCTGATGAGCGGCTTGTTGATTTGTTCCAAGCCAGCCGACCATTATGACAGCAAAAGAAAATGCACCAACTTCAAAGAAATATTGAAATCCGCTAGGTAAACCCAGCGATAAAATCTTTTTTATTATATGCCAGTTCAAGTTCCTAAAATGGAATGACACCTCATACTGCTTAAAGAATTTATTGTTCATCACATATCCAATAATTGCCAAAGCCATGAAAACTCTTGAAGCAAATGTTGCCCAACCAGAACCATCAAGACCTAAAGCTGGAAATCCTAAATTCCCGAAAACCAATACCCAGTTTCCGAATGCATTAATAATGTTTGCCAATAGTGCGATGATCATAGCCGGATGCATTACCGAGAATCCTTCGATGAATTGTTTGTAAGTTTGAAAAATCATTAATGGGATCGAACTCAATCCGATTATTCTCATAAAAGATTTTGCCTGGAATTGAACTTCAAAAGGCTGATCGAAGTACGTGATGAAATCTGCAGCAAAATAAATGATCAATGCTATAAGAATTGATAAAACACTATTGATCAAAAGAGATTGTCTGAAATAGATTCCGCAATCTTCAAACTTTTTTGCACCGACAGCTATCGCAACTAAAGGTGTAACAGCAAGGGAAACTCCTATTCCAATTATAAGTACGATGAAAGTAAGACTTGTGCCCAAAGAAGCAGCAGCTAAAGGTGCTGCACCAAGCTTTCCAACCATAAGACTGTCGACAACACCCATCATAATTATTCCTAGCTGACCTATTATGACCGGATAGGCTAGTTGAAAGGTGCTTATTATGTGTGGCTTTAAAGATTTCAATAAGTTTTTACTTTTAAAATAAATTGTGCAAAGATAATAATTTTGTTTCAGAATAAAGATTACGGCGTGCCGTTTACAGATTTTATGATTTGGAAAATGATTGTAAAAAGAAAAGTCCCGAAGTAAATCCGGGACTCTTCCAGGGTAGCATGTTTATCTGCTCTATAGATGGAAAAATTTATGCTTACTAATTATTAACCAAAGACAAAATATTATTATTTTATCAGGTCTTAAAGTAAAAATGGATGAGAGGTACTTTTAATTGATAGGTATATTTAATTCAGGTGCGAACGCAATTACTCTAACCAGTTTCCAGAGTTAGTTACCTTTAGTGCAAGTGAATTTAATCCTGAGTCTTTACGAATCGGATGTTTGTTGCAGCAGTTAGGCTGTCTATCTGCTTAATCGACAAAATTTTGGTTGAATTTTCATTGGAAAGACCAGGCTTAAATTTTTGCAGATCTAAATTACCTCTGCCGACTCTTAAAGTCGTGAAAATTAGTCCGAGAATTAATACAGAAAAGGTAAAAAATATAATTAATCTTGCAAACATAGAGTTATATTATAATCGTTTATAAATTAGATTTAATAAAATTCCAGCGGAGAGAGTGGGATTCCTCCAAAGGAGTCCCTTCGGGAGAACCCACGGTATAGTTCTTAAATGATCTTCATTTCTCTCAACCATTTATAACCTTCTAAACTTTTAAAGAATTGTTCTCTTCTAACTGCTTCCGACCTGGTTTTATATGATTTATAATAATGTATTATCCAAGGGCGATGTTCTTTTGTATATTTAACTTTTCCACTGTTATGAACCATTCACCTTGCTAAATACTTATTTGAACTACCATAATAGAAGGTGCCGTCCTTTAAACTTTTAAGAATCTAAGTATAAAACATTTTGCGGAGAGAGTGGGATTCGAACCCACGGTACGGTTACCCGCACACACGCTTTCCAGGCGTGCCAGTTCAGCCACTCCTGCATCTCTCCCTAAAATGGGGTGTAAATATATCAATTAGTGTTTCGATTACAAAAAATGTGTCGGTATCTCTTACAAAAAATATTTTTAATCGCTTCAACATTTAAAGAAAATTGTGCTTAATAAATAATTTATATAATTTGACTCTCAAAGAAACTTTGTTCTGGTGCCAACTGAGGTAAATTAAAATGGTTCGTAAGAAAATAGCTGTAGCACTGCCTAAGGGAGGGGTTGGTAAAACAACAACAGCTCTTAATCTTGCTGCAAGTCTTGCAATCGCTGAAAAAAAAACTCTGCTGATAGATTTTGACCCTTCCGGAGCCTGCACTGCCTGTGTTGGCTTAAAAGTAAATGAACTCCACGGAGATATCTTCCAGGTTTTCAGTTTCACAAAATCAATTGAAAGCGTAATCCACCATACTCAAATAGATAATCTGCATTTTATTCCATGTACAATTTCATCCGGAGAAGTTGAGGAACGAGTTTCAAGAATAACAAGAAATATTTATCTCTTTAAAAATTTGTTAAACCAGGAATCATTGTTAAACTATGATTATATAATTATTGATTGCCCTCCCTATCTTCGTGGGTTGACAACTATAGCACTTTCTGCTGCTAACTCAGTTATACTTCCAATCAAGGCAGGACATTTTTCAGTATTAGCCTTGTTAAAAATGAATTCACATCTTAAATGGATAAGAGAAAATATTAATCGGGAACTTGAAATTGAGGGAATATTACTTACAATGTATGAACCGAACACAAAAGCTTGGGATTTAACAATGAAAGCCGTCAACGCATATTTTTCCAATTACATTCTCAAAACAGTTATTCCAAAAAACATATCTTTAACTGAAGCTGAATTCCACCGTAAACCATCAGTATTGATTGATGCGAAGGCAAAAGGTTCTGTTGCATATTTGAATCTTGCAAAGGAAATTATTTCGAAGAATGGAAGCAACAGCAAAGCACCGGATCTTTTTTACACCTTTCAAGAGGAGAATTGATAGGAGAGGTGCCAGAGTGGTTGAACGGGGCGGTCTCGAAAACCGTTGTGGCACTTAGTTGCCACCGAGGGTTCGAATCCCTCCCTCTCCGCAGATTATTTACAAAAATTGAAATTTGATATCAATCCTATTACCCCAATCTTCAGACAAGCACAAATTTGTTTTCATCTTTTATGCAAAAAAAAAGCCGCTGTTAAGCGGCTTTTTTTATAACAAATAACAAAAATATTATAAATCTTTACGAAGTTCAGCGATAGATGATTGAAGAAGCTCAATAGTATAACGGGTATTGTGTGAACCGCTGCTCAAATCATGCTCAACAAAGAAGTAATTAAATAGTGCACCCGATCTGGATTCCGGAGCAATCTTCAAAGGATTACTTGTGCTGGCATTTACTGAACCCGAAGCAGTAATCCAGTTTCTATCTAATAGAAGTCCATGTAAGGTGTCAAGATATGCTTCTGTGGCAGTGTGCGTTCCAAGACCGCCGGTGAGAATTCCTGATTCACCAATATAATCAATTGTAAAACCGCCAGATGTATGGCAGCCGGTTGTTGTACATCCAGTAAGTAACCAAGCGGGGTTTCCGGAAGTATTTAGGTATTCGATATTCATTGTATGTCCACCGCCAATACCTCCTCCCGCAGTAGGATCAGCCATATGGCAAGCAATACATCCTTCAATTTTTAGGGCTGCATTGTCTGTATGATCTGAGTTACCAGTATAGGTAAAATCTATAAACCGGAATCCACCCGTACCAGAAAGCATTTGACCCTGGACACCATAATGTGGATACCAACGGGATGAAGTAATTGTTATTGTATCTGTATCTGCAGTTTTTGTTGGATCTGGTTCAGGAGACATTGGTACTCCATTTATTGTACGTGTTTTATGACAGCTAACACATAAATTACCTTTGCCATAGTCGAAGACAAAGTCACTAACACCTGCTACAGCAGATACAATTGTTACCGCGTCCTCCGTACGAAGTGAGAAATCCGCACGTGAATGTGGTGAATGACATGCAAAGCATCCGGGAGGAGAGGCATTAACATGCGATGTAACGGTTTTTCCCTGCCATGCTTGAATATAACCTTCTGTAGTGTGGCAACCGGCACAATCGGCTGCATTACGCTCATAGTCACCGCCGTAAGCATGTTTGGACAATTCCCACTGATATTTCCTGGCCCATACAAAGTTCACCGTATCCGTATCAGGATTATGACAATCTCCGCAGACAATTCCTTCCTTAAAACCTTCAAGATTTACAACTGTGGAAGATCCAGGAGGTCCCTCCGGTCCGGCCGGGCCTTCACAGGCTATTAACATTGCTCCAATCAGTACAATAGCCGCCATCAATTTCCAAAGAGTTTTTGGTTTTTTCATAATGTTGACTCCGATATTACTTTTGTTTTCATTATTATTTACTTAATACTCATCATCAAAAACATTTCTTAATCCATTTATATGTTTATACTTTAAACTGTCAACTATGTTACCGTTTATATCGACAATACCTTGATGACAGCTTCCGCATAAATCAATTGTATATTCTATATGTCCTTCTGGTGGTAAACCATGACAACTTCCGCATTGCGCCTGGGATCCATCAACTGCATTCCAAATAACAGAATTATTATTCCCTCTCATTACTGTGTTATCCCATGCAATTTCAGGATAGTGAGAAGTACTTTGTAAAAATTCCCAATTGCCATGACAAAATGTATTCGAGCAAGTAGAGTTTGAATAATTATAATTTGAGGTGACGCCTAAATTGGAACGTGCAATCCATCCAAAATTAATTTCTGCCGGACTATCGGAATCAACATGTCCTGGTACATAAACACCACTTGGTACGCTATGGCATTCCGTACAGGAAATGATCCTGCTATAGTTTATCCCTGTGAGATGAACCTGATGAGCACCAACTCCGGGTTCAGTTGTTGAAATATTTTCACTCAAATCTCTGGGGGGTGCAGGACTTGTTTCACTGCCGTGACAAGTTGAACAATTTTCAGGTCCCGCAAGTTGATCGTGACATGAAAAACAAGATGCGTCTGTAACTCCATCAGCATAATTACTTCCATGACATTGTTTGCATTCATTCATATCCCAATTATTATCCCTTACAAGGTCTCCATGAAAGTCGGGGGAATCCGGATCAGTAATTCCTTCATTGTGGACAGTTAGTTGTGCCGGCTCTTCAATATCAGGTTGAAGTTCACTGCATCCGGAAATATAGATTGTTAAAACTATTATTGATAGAAAACCTAAAATGTATTTCATAATTCTAACCATATTATTAATTTGAACCATGGCAATATCCGCAGAATCCAATTCCTGCAGGCGATGATGGTGTTTGGCTGGTATGACAATTATAACAAATTGAACCTTCAGATTCGTGCCAATCTCCTTCTTCGCTTTGCATAAAGTTTTGAACATGAGTTTTAGGATTTGATCCTTTTATACCATCACTATCAAGATGACACATAATACAGGTTGGATCTGCTCCCTGCACATCATGACATGAGGTACATCTTTCAATATCTCTTTTAGCAAGAATAGAGTGATCACCTCCACCTGTGCCTACTCCGAAAGTAGTAAAATTAGGACTAAGATGAGAAGCCGGGACTATTCCACCAAGCGCAAAATCGGTGGTTTCGGATTGATGACAATTAACACAAAACGTTTCAACCTGGTGACAGCTCTGGCATTCTGTTGTCTTGCCTTTTGCATCTATACCATGCGAATACCTGTAATTAAAATCACCGTGCACTTTCGGAATTATCTGTTGATTCGAGCCATCGATAGAATTCCCCGGCATATACGGCTGATAAAAATCGTCTGCTGTGTTTAATTCCGTGATTACATTGGTGGCAATATGACATTCCTGGCAAGTGGAATTGTTATGACACATCATACAATTTGCATCACCTTCCCAGGCAAGAAATTTATGTCCATCCTTAAAGTCAACATTTTTATGAGTCTGAGGAATAAGATCGAATGTGGAAATGTGGCAGGACTCGCACGCATTTGATTCTGTTTTTGTTTCGTTATGACAAGAAGCACAATTTTCCATTGGTGGATTTACTGCAGCTGCTTCAAAACTATAATCAACCTCGGTTAGTCCCTGATGGCAGTCAACACAATTTGTTCCTTCCTTTACGTGAACACTGTGATTGAAAATTAGTTTTGATGTGGTTTGGATAAGGGGAACATAGTTATCATTCTTGTGACAGGTAGAACATTCATTATCCTTATTTACATCATGACAGCTTTCACAATTTTCATGATTAGGGAGAAGCCTGTCGTTTAGTGAAGTGCTTTTTACAACCGCTGAATGACAATCGCTGCAGTCAGCCAGTTCGGTATGAATCGAATGCGAAAAATTAATCAGATCCTTGTTCGTTGCGAGAGGATCCTCAATTAATTTACCTGTGAAAGCTGTGCTGAACAAGGAAGTTAGTGCTAAAAGAAATAATGCCGAGTAAAATATTTTCATTCTCATAATAAACTCAAATTTGAGTTAAACCAGTAATTTAATTTTAAAAACAACCGCCAATCATCTTTATATATCTTATTATTCAAATACTGTCCCTGTATATCAAAAGATAAAAATCTCCACGGTCTGACGTTTGAACCAGCCATCAGTGAAACCAATTCATTCTTTGGAGCAGATTCAGATTGTTTGTACCGAGTAAAAGTAAAACCGAACGTAGGAGTAAGTAATCCATCAAAAGTGGAATAAGCTCCATATAAAGATATCGCATCAAGCTCCCCGGCATACCCAAATCCCTTCCTTGCCGTTAAGCCTCCGTATGGAGATAATAATCCAAGAGTTAATCTTTGTGAGGTTTCATCTTTAAAAGAAACATTTGCGAATTTACCAAGCAATGTATATTCGTTTTCTATTTGATAATCCAAACCTCCTTCAATCTCCCATGTATTACCAAAATCAAAAACTGAAAAGATTGAATTATATCGTACTCTCGGTTCACGATAATTATAATAAAGTGATACTCCAACATTTTCCATCTGATCATACCTGCCGCTGAATTCCAGCTTAGAGGTTGTTTTGTAATTCATATCATAGTCGTATCGGCTGTCAATCCTGAATATCTCAGGTCTTGAATAAGATATTTCACCGCTTACATATTCATACTCGTTAGATGCATTTGCAATTTTGACTTCGATCGGGTTTAAATCAGGATCAAGACGTGTAGCTTCATACGAAGGATTTTTGAAATTTTTATTAACATACTTTGCAGCGAATCGCCAGTTTGTAATAGCGTTTACGGTAATTTCACCACCGCCAACATAATCATTACCTAAATCATCTGTGAATTCAAATTTCTGGTAAGCAGGTACGTTACCGCCGTAATAAACAGAGAGTTTATAACCTTCATAGTTTAAACCTAAAGTACCTCCGTCAAAAACACCGCCAGCTAAGCTGTTAAACATCGGCTGTCTTCCCAGCTTGAAGAAAACAGCACCCCACAGATCGCGTACATCGAGATATAGGTTGTAACATCTTAACCGGGGATTTTCGATCTGGCTTTCCAGTATATCGCCTTCAACATTCAGGTAAGTTCGCAGCCAAACATTTTGTTTACCTAAGTTTAGTGTAAGCATCTGGAATGTGCGTGCATATGTGGTTGAAGCATTTGTTGAATCGAAGCGTTCAAATGTGTATAAAGAACTTGAAAAGCGTCCGTTAAGATTCTGTGGATAGATGATAGAAAATGTGCCGGCAGTTAACAGTAAAATCAGTATTAGTTTTTTCATAACGATTTATCTGAATAAAAGTGAAAAACTGTATAACAATATTATTCTTTTCCTTCAGGTAGCGGATGTTTTATTTTATCCCACATTTCCTCTAATTTGAATTCAACATATGTGGGACTTTCTGCATTGTGACAACCAATGCAATAATCCTGTTTATTTTCAAAATGTATCATACCATTGGCAACCGCTTGTTCCCTGTCCTTCATAATTTTGGCACCTTTATAATCGGAACCTGCTCCATGACATGATTCACATTGAACTCCATCCTCCCTTTTAAATTTCTTATCCAGAAGTGAAGTATCCACATTATTTCCGGCGATATGACATTTCAAACATTCTGGTGTTTCAACGGCTTTTGTCAAAAAACCTTTTTCCTTGGCTACCTGGTCTGCTTTTTCAGTCAGAAGTACTTGATAGGCTTGAGCGTGTTTACTGTTTTGCCAGATTGAAAGCTGCTGACCTTGCTTTTCCGTTTTGTGGCACATTCCGCAGGCTTCAGCACCTATAAAGGAGTGTTGAGCATATATTGAATAGGTGGAGAGAAAGATTAGAGTTAAAAATATTTTTTGGAACATAGCCCCTCCAATGATTAAAAATAATTTCGATCAAATATAACAATTACCTGAATAATATAATAAGAATTTTGGATTTTAATTATTGTTGTTTTCTAAATTATAAATACTCACTCTGTGCTTATTAAAAGGCTACCGGTAATAAAACCGGTAGCCTTTCTCCTCTGGTATTAAAGGAGGCACTTTAATGAGGAGTGGATTACTTCATTAACAACATTTTTTTAACCTGAACAAAATCACTTGCCTGCATTCTGTAGAAATATACACCTGAAGCTAACCCGGATGCATTCCAGTTAATAGTATGAGTACCAGCTTCGTTAACTCCATCAACAAGGACAGCAAGCTCTTTGCCGAGTGCGTCATAAATCGCAATCTTGACATGAGATTGTGTTGGTAAAGCATATTCAAATGTTGTAGACGGATTGAATGGGTTTGGATAATTCTGAGCAAGGCTGTAATCACTTGGTAAATCACTGGTGATTACAGGAACATCTACAGTTCCTCCAAGTTTCTCAATAGATAGATAGAGCAGAGCTACAGTAAATTGAGGATTGTGAATTCCACCGCTTCTATCTTCTTCAACAACTTTGTAATTATATAAACCTGCTGCTTCATCAAGCGTCCAGGTTGAATCAATTACTCCTGGTTCGATTTGACCATAAGGAGGTAGTAATTTTGCAAGGATCTCCAACAGCCCGTGTACTTCATGTTGAAGTCCTTCTGCAACACCGTTACCATCCAGATCAGCATTACCGTTTATATAGAATTTCTTTTCAGCAAATTCTTCACCGAAATTACCATGACAACTTTCACAAGCTTCAACATGATCAATGCCGTCAGGATCTGTCATATTAAATGTATGACCTCCGCTAAGCGGAATTCCTTCGTGTTCTGGTGATGTGTACATATGACAATCAATGCACGCATTTTCAGTTGCGCTTAAATGTGGGGATGACGGAAGTGATTCTCCCCAGGTCCACATATTCTCACCTATTAACAAATCCGCCTGAATTCCATAATGAGGACCATAGTGTGAACTTAAATTGTTTAGATATCCACTTACGTAAGTTTCCGTAACTCTACGTCCCTGATGACAATTTACACAGAGTGTACCTTTTCCACCATCAGTAAACTCGATACCATTCTTTAAAGTTGCTGTAACCGTTCTCAGCTGATTTGGATTAGCAAGGTCATGCGGATCATGGCAGGTTGCACATCCTATTGCGTTTTGTGTTGTCATGTCATTTGGAAGTGGGGCTTTTCCGCCTTTTACCCACTGAACGAATCCCAATCCGTCATGGCAATTTGCACAGCCTTTCCTATCTTCCCTAACATCCATTATACCATGCTTTGAATAATCCCATTGTTCCGGGAAGAAATGATGAGTGCCGGAATCGTGGCACCATGCACAATTATCAGATATTACTGAATTGTCCATATTTACACCTTCAATCAGATTGAAGTGTTCATTGCTTGGACCATGACAACTTTCACATTGAATATTTCCACGAGCCATTGCATCAGGATAAGCTGCAAGCATTTGCTCATACACTCCCGGATATAACGAATCAGGGAATACAAACGGGAAATCATCAAAGCCATCGTTATCAGCATTCAAATCATAACCAACTGCATGACAGCTGATACAATTGGGACCGTAATGATCACTTGCAACACCATCAAGTCCTCTTTGAAGCATAGTAGCATGATCTGTGGCAGCCCATTTATCGTACTTGAAATCCCAGGCTTCAGTATTATGGCAAGTCTTACAGTCAACAGTTCCGGTAAGAACACCAAGATATGTTCCTGCATTTATCGTAAGTGTTACATTTTCACTGCCATCAGCGAATTCAATTTTATAAAGACCAACTATATCCGGGATAAACGTAACTAATTGAGTTGAAGCATCAATATTTTTTGTTGTACCAAACACTGCGTTTGAACCAGCAGGTTTTTCAAGAATTGTCCAAACCGGATTAGTAAGAGTTGAGTCAACGAATTGACCTTTAAAATACATTTTGGTTTCCTTACCAACATTTACCAACCCGTTATATGAACGATCGAAATAATGTTCAATGGTATCCCGGGCTACATCCCTTGGGGAAACACCATAGGACTTTAATACTAATTCCTGTCCAAGTATTGTTGCATACCCCATAAACAGGAAACTTACTAAAACAAGTAATGTTCTTTTCATTTTTATTGTTCCTCCAGATAATAGAATTTTAGTTAATATGTTATTTTATCTTTTGAATTATTTATCGAATTAAGCAGATCTCCCAATTCACTCTCAACCAGCGGTTTAATTGCATAATAAAGAATCCCCAACTGTGATATCTCTTTTCCCAATTCCAGACCTGGATCCGATGTAACAAAAACAATTGCCAGGTTCTTATTCATTTTCCTGATGGTTTCAATTATCTGAGCGGAATTGGGTTTTAAATAATCGTCATCTACAATTAAAAGTGAAGGATTGTTATCAAATACAAATGCAACTACAGAAAGTGGATTGGAATCAGAATTATAAATGATAATCTGATTAGCCTGAACATGATTAAAAGAGTTTCCCATTTCTATTAAAATTGCATCGTCCGTGATTATTAATATTTTCATCGCAACAGCATTCACAATAGATATGCCAACATTTTGCAATTGTTCAATGTTCGTTTCGGCAATATGGAATAATTCAAAAAGTTTGTTTGATAGGATTATTCGAAGTTTTTGGTTTGGTATTTTCTTTTTTGATTTGAGTGATTAATGATTTTAAATCATTAAAGTGTGACCTCTCTGCCTCACTGAGACATAGTTTGGACTATGTTTGAATAATGTATGGATTATTTAATAGTTAAGAATTGTTTAATTTTGCATCAGGTTAATTAATATTAACTATGATGAAGTATGATCAAGACCATTAAAACCAAGCTGATATTTTTTTCAATTATTTTTATAATACTCAGCACCGGTATTCCAATTTATATTCTAATTCAGCAGTTCAGGGAAAATTTTAATCAGCGTTCAGTAGTAATGCTGGATACAACTCTTGAAATGTTAAGGTACGGTTTAAAAATCTCAATGCTTAACCAGGACAAAAATGTCCAGTCTGTAGTGGATAGCATTTCTTCAAGTAAAATTGTCGATCACATCCGGATATTTGACAGCGAAGGAACTGTTTTATACTCCAGCAATCATAATGAAATAAATAAAAGTTTAGCAGTGATTGCACCAGACCATATAGATAGAAAAAATATTCAACAAAAAAATATTAAACTTGTTACCGAACTTGGGCTTTACTCGGTGACGGAACCGATTCTGAATGAGAAAGAATGTCACACCTGTCATCAGTCCGGGCATACTATAGCTTACCTGGATATTGACACCGATTTAACAAAAGCTGAAACAGTATTTTATACTGGCTCTAATCATATGTTTTTCTTAGCCATCGCCGGAATGATTGTCCTTGGTATTAGTATTTATTTAATGTTTAATTATTTGATTAACCGTCCTTTAAAAAAATTAATTACTGCGATGGATAAAGTTGAAAGCGTAAATTATGATGTTAAACTTTTTGAAAGTAAGCAGGATGAGATTGGATCAGTATATAATCACTTTAACAATATGATTTCTAAACTGAAATCATCGAAGGAAAAAATTGAAGAGCTCCATTTTGAAAGGCTGCAGCGAGTTAACAGGTTGAAAACCTTAGGTGAACTTACCTCACAGATGGCTCACGAAATTAATAACCACACTGCTATTATTATGTCTCATGCAGACTACCTTGAATTGGAATCAAACAAGAAGCAGAATTTAAAGGATTATTCTGAAGATTTTAATATTATACTGGACCAGGCGAATAAGCTTTCTTTAATCACTGGGAATATTTTAAGACACAGCAAAAAATCGAAAAATATTTTTGAAAGAGTAAACTTAGTAGATGTGATAAACCGCAGTATGCAGTTGTTGAATCCGTCACTAAAGAAAAAAAATATTAAATTCGACCTGTCACTCAAAGTTAATAATGCTTTGATCTTTGCTGATCCACTTCAAATGGAACAAGTGCTCATTAACCTGGTGAATAATTCAATTGATGCCCTAGATATTAATGGTCAGATTAAAATTGAACTGTCTGATAACCCGGGTTCCGGATTTCGGTTAACAGTTGCAGACAACGGCTGTGGTATTGAAAAAGAAAATATTGATCAGATTTTTTCCGCATTTTACACTTCAAAGGATCAGGAAAAGGGTACCGGGCTTGGGCTTTATATCGTTAAAAATATTTGTGACAATCATAATATCATCATTGGCTGCGAAAGCGAACCTGGAAAAGGATCAAAGTTTACTCTAAAGTTTAATCGGCATGAAATCTGAGAAGAAAAAATTATTAATTGTCGACGACGAAATCGAAATGCTCGATGGATTGAAGAAAATCCTGTCACACCGATCGGAATTTGAACTAACTTTTAAAAACGATCCGCGAGAAGCAATTCAAAACATGAGTATCAAAAAATATGATTTAATAATAACTGACTTGAAGATGGACGATGTTTCCGGACTTGATATTCTTAGAAGTGCAATCAGCAGTAATCCAAAAGGAAAGACAATTATGATTTCCGGTTACGGAACAGTTGAAGCAAGTGTTGAAGCGATGCGAATTGGGGCGTTTGATTTTATTGAAAAACCATTTACGTCAAAAAAATTATTTAGTTGTATAGATCGTGCTTTGCAGGAATCAGAACCAGCAATTGAAATAAAGCCGGCAGAAGATGAGGATAGCCTGCCCGGAATTATTTATCTAAGTTCTGCGATGAAGAATGTGATAAATATGGTTCGGAAAATTTCTAACGGTAATATGAATGTTCTTATTACAGGTGAAAGTGGAACGGGCAAAGAACTGATTGCCAGGTCCATTCACCGGCTGAGCAAAAGCAGTTTAGATCCCTTTGTGCCCGTCAACTGTGGAGCTCTTCCCGAACACCTTTTTGAAAGTGAACTTTTCGGACATGAAAAAGGAGCATTTACTGGTGCGATAAGAAGAAAACCCGGCTTGCTAGAGTTCGCAAACCACGGAACTTTTTTCCTCGATGAAATTGGTGAACTCAGCCAGACTTTGCAGGTCAAGCTGTTAAGAATGCTTGAGGAAAGAAAGATCAGGAGAGTTGGGGGTGAAGAAGAAATTAATATTGATGTCAGGATTATTGCAGCCTCCAATAAAGATCTTTTAAAAGCAACTAAGGAAAATACTTTCAGAGAAGATTTGTATTACAGGTTAAACACTTTCCAGATTGAAATGCCGCCGCTGAGAGAAAGAACTGAAGATATAATTCTGCTTGCAAAACATTTCATGAATGAACTTTGCGAGAAGAGAGATTCAATAAAAAGATATTTTTCACCCGAAGCTGAAGAAGCACTTAAAGTCTATCCCTGGCCTGGTAATGTAAGAGAATTACAAAATGTTATCGGAAGAGCTTACTATCTCTGTTCAGACCAGGTGATTAAAGTTGATGATTTGCCGATACCGGTTCCAAGTCAGAAAGATAAAATTAATACTCAATATTTTAATCCTAGTTACAAAGATGCTAAAGAACTTCTGATGGAAAAATTTGAAATCGAATATTTATCTCATCACCTAAAGCTGAATAATGGCAACATTTCTAAAACAGCGGAATCGTGTGGAATTGACAGGAGAACAATTCACAGATTAATTAATAAATACAATATCATTTACAAAGAAGATTAGATTCTACGTCAAATCAGCTGCACTTGAAAATTATTTTCCTGGTCAAACCTCAATCGATTTTTGAATGAACTAATTATGGACGCTCAATGGCAATTTCTTTCAAAATTCCTTTTAATAACCTGTAAAATTTCTCGACCGTTTCGATATTAACTTTTTCATCAGGAGAATGAGCACCAATAATCGTTGGTCCGAATGAAATCATATCCATCCCGGGATTTTTACCTTCCAGGATTCCGCATTCAAGTCCGGCATGAATTGCTTTTATCTCCGGTTTTTTATTAAAGAGATTTTTGAAAACTTTTTTGGAGAGTTTAAGTACCTTCGAATCCAAATTTGGTTTCCATCCAGGGTAACCATCGCCAACAAAAATATTTGCTTCAGCGAGTGAAAAAACAGCACTAACGCATTGTGCGATGTAAGCTTTTGCACTTTCAACAGAACTTCTTTGGCTCGTTCCGATTTTGACCTCATCTTTTTCAACTTTGATTGTTGCTAGATTTGTAGAAGTTTCTACTAACCCGGGAATATCTGCACTCATAGCAGTAACTCCATGAGGAAGAGAGAGTAAAGTATTTACGATTTTTTTGCTCAAGCTTTCCTCAAACACTCGCTCATATTTTTTTTCTGATTCTTTTAAAATTACCTTGACTCCCCCATCAACTGTTTTAAATTCATTTAAAATGTTTTTCCCAAATCCATTAATAATTTTTTTTACTTTTTCGACATCACTTTTATCAATCAGGATAATAGCATCGGCTTCCCTTGGAATTGCATTTCTAAGACTTCCTCCATCAATACCAGCAAGATGATATTTGAATTTTTCAATAGACTTCAATGCTCTTGCAAGAATTTTAATACCATTTCCTCTCCCGGTTATGATATCAAGTCCTGAATGTCCGCCATTTAACCCTGTAACCAGGAGCTCATAAGCCAACAATCCTTTCGGTGATTTCTGATATTTAACTTTAAATGATCCTACTGTATCAACTCCGCCAGAACAGCCAACATAGAATGTCCCATCTTCCTCAGAATCCATGTTTAAAAGTATATTACCTTTCACAAAACCCGGATGCAGATTATTCGCACCGGTTAAACCCGTTTCTTCATCAACAGTAAATAATAGCTCAAGTGGACCGTGAACAACTTCGGAATCTGAAATCATAGCTAAAGCCGCTGCAACACCGATCCCATTATCACTCCCAAGAGTTGTACCATTTGCTTTAATCCAGCCATCTTCTCTTATCAATTCAATAGGATCGTTTTCAAAATCAAAAATTTTAGTTTTATTTTTTTCACAGACCATATCAACATGACCTTGAAGTACAACAGTAGGTGCTTTTTCATAACCCGGAGTCGCTTTTAATTTAGCAACAAAATTGCCAGTTTTATCTTCTTTGAATTCAACCTTAAACTGTTTTAATAAATTCCTAAGATAGTTTTTTATCTTTTCTTCCTTTTTTGAAGGTCTTGGAACTTGCGTTATTTCAAAAAATCTTTCCCACAAAATTTTTGGTTCAATTCCGGCAATCGCTGATTTAGACATGGTTTTAACTCCTGTGTTGTATAATGTGACGAAGTGTTCTATTCCGAAAGTTTTAAAAAATTGTTTTTAAATATAGACAGATGCACAAGTTTAAACAAATCATTTATGATGTAAGCGAAATGAGGTTGGAAGAAAATTGTGAGATTATGTTTCTATCTGTGTATGCAGAGCAATTTCTTCAAGAACGGATGAGACTTTAAGACACGCATCAAGTGCACCTGAAAAAATAATTGATTTGCCCTTAACATGAACTTCGAATGTTTTATCGCGGGCTACTTCAAATGAACAATTAATTGCTTTAATTATTTGAACAATTACTTCCTCGAAAGAATGCCAGTCATCATTAAATAAGATAACTTTGCTTTCAATGCCGGTACCAGTATCCTCATCCTCAATGATCTCCGGTTCGGGTAGTATTTGACTAGGTAGTTCCATATAAAAATTTAATAAAATAGATATTAAAATTAAAGTAATGTTTGGATAATTTTATGTGATTCTAATAATTCCGATCGAATTGATTTTATAGGGGGTGGTCTTTATATTTTGAGCGCCGAATAAAGCAATTAAATGGAGGATGAATGAAAATTGCAGTTTGTGTGAGTCATGTTCCCGATACTGCTACAAGGGTAAAAGTTGGATCCGATGGTAAATCAATTGATCCATCAGGAGTAACGTATGTTATTAATCCTTATGATGAATTTGCAGTCGAAGAAGCTTTAAAGACAAAAGAATCTGTTGGTGGAGATACCCAGGTAGTTGTTTTAAGTGTTGGACCCCAACAGAACAAAGAAACTATCCGGAAAGCTCTTGCAATGGGTGCTGATTCCGGTATTTTATTGAAGGATGATAATCCACGTGACTCAATGGGGATTGCAAAAGCTTTAGCCGACGAAATTAAAAATCAAGGAGCGGAACTGGTTTTCTTTGGAAAGCAATCTGTAGATTATGATAATTCTATCACCGGTCAGTTAACATCCGAGCTGCTGGGTTATAGTTGTGTAACCGTTGTTGTAAGTTTTAAATTAGCCGGAAATAAAATCACAGCAGAGAGAGAAATTGAAGGTGGTAAAGAGGTTGTTGAATCAGAGCTTCCCGCAATTATTACATGTCAGAAAGGATTAAACGAGCCAAGATACGCCTCTTTAAAAGGAATAATGGCAGCAAAAAAGAAGGTAATTGAAGAAAAACCAGTTGCAGTTTCTGAACCATACACAGAAATATTAAAACTGCACTTGCCCTCTCCAAAAAAGGCTGGCAGGATAATTGGGACAGATTCTTCGGCGGTTCCCGAATTAGTTAAGCTTCTCAGAGAAGAAGCAAAAGTTATTTAAAGGAAAATTAATGGCAAATAAAATACTGGCTGTCCTGGAACAACGTGAGGGATTGCTAAAAAAATCAGCTTTTGAAACCGTTTTTGTAGCAGCAAATCTTGCAGTAAAACTTAAGCTCGATGCAGAGGCAGTTGTTGTTGGAAGTTCAATTGAGAATGTAAATGAGATTGCAAAATATGGAATTAAAAAAATTGTTCATTTGAAAAGTGATGATCTAAAAAATTATTCCTCTTCAGCCTACACGGATG
>DATDOL010000077.1:0-6488 GCA_035293265.1 Ignavibacteriaceae bacterium
AGAAAATTAACTATTGCAGTTTTTGAATGATTAAATTCTGAGTGAGTTACTCCAGTTCCTGCAGACATTACCTGTACATCATCTTTATAAATAACAGAACCTGTCCCCATACTGTCTTTATGTTCAATTGCACCGTCAATAACTATTGAAATTATTTCCATATTGTTGTGAGGATGAGTCCCAAAACCCATTCCCGGTTCAACTATGTCATCGTTAAGTACACGAAGCAAACCGAACCCCATTTTTTCCGGGTTATAATATTCTGCAAAGCTGAAGCTGTGCCTGCTATGCAGCCATCCGTGTTCAGCTTCCCCTCTTTCATCTGCTTTATGAATAATTTTATTCATCATTTCCCTCTCAAAAAATATTAAATATTGCCGGTTGTATAATAGTCGTTACAAATAAATACTAATTTGTTATATTTCGCCGTAATCAATATAACAAACAGCGTATGAAAAAATTTCTGAAAATATTATTGTTCATTGTATTTTTTCTGCAAACATTTGCCTTAACAGATGAGTATATTTTCAAACAACTTACAGATTCAGACGGGCTTTCACAAAGCACTATATTAGAAACCATCCAGGATAAAGACGGATATTTATGGTTTGGTACAATCAACGGGCTGAACCGATATGATGGTTATGAATTCAGAGTTTACAGCAATGATCCGGCTGATTCTTTTTCCATTTCTGATAATTTTATTTCTTCACTGTTAGAAGATAAAGACGGTTACATCTGGGTTGGCACTGTTAACGGTTACTTCAACCGGTTTGACAGGAAAACTGAAAAGTTTACTCGTTACTATATCAACGATTATTTCGAGATTGTTGAACAACCAAACCCGGTTTATTATGATTTCCCTTTAGCATTTTCCCGTAATCAAACCAATTCAATTACAGCAATCAAAGAAGATACTGCTGGTTATTTATGGATATCAACATGGAACAATGGAATTATAAGGTTTGATAAAAAGAATGAAACTGCTGTTCACATTTATAATGATCCGAAGTCAACCGGAAGCCTGAGCTGTAACAGGATCACCGATATTATTCTTGACAAACAGGGGGAGATTTGGGTTGCAACTTTTGGTGATGGGATAGACAGGATTTCCCATACTGCTTCATCTCCTGAAAGCCAGGCTGACTCCGGTAAGTATTTTTTTATCAATTACTCAAATCAAAAAAATAATTTATTCAGCCTGAACGATAATTATGTAATAACACTGTTTGAAGACAGAAATGGAAATTTATGGATTGGCACCTATAATGGAGGAGTAAATCTACTGGATGCTGAAAATAAATTACTCTCACCCAACAAAGCAAAGTTCAGACAATACACTTCGAACAAAAATTGTAGTGATTGCCTTTCAGAAAATACAATTATGGCAATCGCCCAGGATTTTGATAATTACCTATGGATTGGAACATTTGGCAGCGGACTTGACAGGCTGGATATTACTTCCGGAACATTTACGCACTTTAATTCCAATCCCGCTAACTCAAATTCACTGCCTGATAATGAAATACTTTCTCTGTTTGTTGACAGATCGGGAATTGTTTGGGTTGGTTCGCATCTCGGCGAAGGTGTAACGGAGCTGCAAAAAAATACAGCAAATTTTGAACTTATCAACAGACGATCGATGGGAACTTTAAAATTGAATGATGATGTGGTGTGGTCTGTTTTTTGTGATTCAAAAAAAAATCTTTGGGTTGGAACTTACCGGGGTGGTGTTAATGTTTTAAATTTCGAATCAGAGCAGGTTAAAGTTTTTGAACATAATCCGGATGATCCTAAAAGTTTAAGCGACAATCACATCCGTTCTATAACTGAAGATAATTTCGGCAATATCTGGATCGGAAGCTACAGCGGTGGTTTGAACAGGTTTAATCCTGCGACAAATAAATTTGATGTGTTCAGGAATGAGCCGGGAAATAAAAATTCACTTTCAGCAAACCAGGTACTTGATATTTTGATTGAATCCGATAGCGTGATCTGGGTGGCTACATTCGGCGGTGGTTTAAATAAATTATCATTTAAAGAAAATTCATCTGAAGAGTCCCCAAAATTCACACAGTACAGAAAAAATATTTCAGATCCATCCTCGATTTCAGATAACAGGGTTTACATTCTTTACACTGATAGCAAAAATAAATTTTGGGTTGGCACTTACGGCGGAGGTTTAAGTAAGTTTGATCCTGTCACTGGTAAATTTCAAAATCTAATTGCTAATCAGGCTTCCATGCAATCGTTGGGCAGCGATAAAATTTTATCAATACTTGAAGATTCGAATGGGACCCTATGGATTGGAACTTCAGGCGGTGGATTATGCATGTTTACTCCGGACGATAATAAATATTTTTGTTATTCAAAAAATGAGGGACTGACAAGTGCTGTAGTTTATGGAATACTTGAAGACGATTCCGGAAATCTCTGGATGAGCACTGATGACGGTATTTTTATGCTTAACCAGTCAACAGGAAAGTTCACACAATTCGGAATTGAAGATGGTTTACAAAGTCTTGAATATAGCGGAGGAGCCTATCATGAAGATGAAGAAGGAAAAATGTATTTCGGGGGTATAAATGGTTTAAACATTTTCAATCCTGATAATATAATTACCAGGTCATATATCCCGCCAGTTGCAATTACTTCAGTAAACATTTTTAATAACCGTCTTAAAGGTGAGTTCAATGAACTGATATTATCTTACGATCAGAATTTTATTTCTTTTGAATTTGCTGCTCTCGATTATTCAAACCCAGCCAGGAATAAATTCTCATACATTCTTGAAGGATTTGACAAGGAATGGCAAAACACTGACTTTTCGAGAAGGATCGCTTACTATACAAATCTGCCAGCAGGGAATTATAAATTCCGTGTCATAGGTTCTAATCCTGATGGTGTATGGAATGAGGAAGGAGCTGTAATCAGCCTGATAATTAATCCACCCTTCTGGCAAACGTGGTGGTTTGTAACTCTTATTGTCGTACTTATTGGTTTTCTTATTTATTACACAAGCACCATCAAAATAAAAAACCAGCTTGCGATGGAACGATTGAAAACAAAAATTGCTTCAGATCTTCATGATAACGTAGGAGCTGGTTTAACAGAAATTTCAATCCTAAGTGAAGTTGCAAATCAAAAGCTGGATAAATCTCCGGCTGCACTGACAAATGAATTGAAAAATATAAGTGAAACGGCGAGGGAGCTTGTAGATAATATGAGTGACATCGTTTGGGTTGTTAATCCTCAGCGCGATTCGCTCTACGATCTTATTATAAAACTTAAGGATTCATACAACGAATTTCTGAACTCTGTAGGCATATCATTCCAGGTCAAAAATATTGATAAGACAAATGATGTTCACCTGCCGATGGAATATAAACAAAATCTTCTTCTTATGTTTAAAGAAGCAATCAACAATTCGATCAAGCATAGCAGCTGTTCAAAAATAATTCTTGAAGCCAGTATAAATAATGAAACAGTTGTGCTCAGCTTATCAGATGATGGATTAGGTTTTAACCTGCAAAATCATAAATCTGGGAATGGAATGAGAAACATGGAAAGTCGTGCAAAAAAAATCGGAGGAACTATCACGTGGGAATCCTCCTCCGGTCGTGGAAGCAAGGTCGTGTTCGTTGGAAAAATTAATAAATTCTTCAAATTGAAAGCAATGTTAAATGTACAATAAATCTCCAATCATAGTTCTGAGGAAAAATGATTAATGTAGCAATTGTTGAAGATAATAATACAATCAGGGAAGGATTAGCTGTATTAATTAATGGAACACAGGGTTATTCGTGTGTTGGCTCCTTCGTGGATTGTGAGAGTTTCCTGAAAAAATTACACAGCCTTTCCGTCGATGTTGTTTTAATGGATATTGCTTTACCTGGGATTAACGGAATTGAAGGAGTCAAAAAAGCACTCGAGATTAAGGAAGACCTGGATGTATTAATGTTAACAATTTACGAAGACAGTGAAGTTGTGTTCGATGCACTCTGTGCAGGCGCATGCGGCTATCTTGTAAAAAAAACTCCTCCGAGCAGGTTACTCGAAGCAATCAAAGAAGTTCATGATGGCGGATCGCCAATGAGTTCACAGATTGCAAGACAGGTTATAATCGCTTTTAAGGAAGGTAAAGCCTCCATTAAAGATAAAAGTTCTTATGGACTGAGTGATAGAGAGAAAGAAGTATTAAATATTTTAGCCCAGGGAAACAATTACCAGCAAATCGCAGATCAATTATTCATAAGCGTTGATACAGTAAGACATCATATCAAAAACATTTATAAAAAACTTCGTGTCCACACTCAATCTGAAGCTGTCGCCAAGGCAATAAGAAAGAAAATTATTTAACACTTCCCGGCTTCAACCCAACCGCTACCTACATAATCGTGTAGGTATCAACCAATATTCGTCAAAAGAAGACCAATAACGACATACTTATGTTGTTGCGTAATTGAGAATTATTATTACTTTGAACACAGAAATAAGAATCACTGATTCAGAAGAATAAATAAACAACTACTCAACTATAAAATAGAAAGGGAAGGAACATGGAAACAAGAGAAACACAGAAGCGATTATCCAACCCGCTGTCTGATTTAATAAGTGATGAAATTTATGATCTTCTTAATTCCCGCGGGTTAGTAAATGACCGGGCTGTGCGAGATTATATAATCAGGAAAAAATTTAAAACCTTGCGTTCTCAGAAGTATAGAACCGGTGACGCAATAGATAGCTTAAGGGAAGAGTATCCGTATCTCCAATTCGACACGATACGGAAAATTGTTCATAATCCACCAAAATCCGCCAGCTAGTTCCTGATACATAAAAATTTCTTACTCTGTTCCGAATTAATTTCGGGCAGGGTTATTAAATTTAATTCTGAATAATAATTACCTGATTTTCATATTACTTTCTTTCAACATATTTTCCTAACTTTTTAACTATCCTGTTAATCTGTAATTTAAAAATGTCATTTTATAAAATTGGGATCATAATGAATCATAAATTATTCAAAATACTGAATTGAATATTTTTCTTGAAACATATGCTATTTCAGATACAGGCAGGATTAGATCAAATAACGAAGATTGCTTTGGTTCTTTTACAGGTGCTTATGGAAATTTATTTATCGTTTGTGATGGAATTGGAGGAGCTTCGGGAGGAGAAATTGCATCCCAGCTTGCTGTTGAATCAATAAAAAATCATTTTGATTTACTTGATGGAAATTTTGACGCTGACTTTGAATTAAACCAGTCTATCATCAAAGCTAATGAAGCTGTTCTGATTACAGCAAAAAGTAATCATTCATTAATTGAGATGGGAACTACTGTAACAATGCTCCTGATTAAAGAGAATAAAGCTTTTACAACCAACCTTGGTGACAGCCGAATTTACTTATCACGAAATGGAACAATACGTCAATTAACCAAAGATCATTCGCTTGTTCAGCAATTGATTGATAAGAATCAACTTAGAGAAGCAGAAGCGAAGAAACATCCCAAAAGAAATATAATAACCAGATCTCTGGGAATTGGTGAGGAAGCAAATCCCGATATCACCGGACCAATTGACCTTCAAATAAATGATTGTTTTATTCTATGTTCCGATGGATTGACGAGCAACGTGGAAGATGAGGAAATAAATAAAATTGCTTTAGATTCAGGTGCACAGGAAACTTGCAACCGGCTGGTTGAACTTGCAAACGAACGTGGTGGATCAGATAATATTACTGCAATAGTAGTAAAGGTTCACAAAAGTGTTTAAGCAGCCAGTTAATAATTAATTAAAATTATTAATCTTTAAATTCAATATTGAGACTGGTGTTCTTCCTTTAATAAATCATTTACTTCCTTAACCGGAGTGAAGGTGATTTTGGGAACTTCCACAAATACACTTATCCATTTTGCCATTCCTCCGTTCCACAATCCCGGTAGTTCAAGTGCCTTTAATTCTTTCCCTTCATAGGATTTGATTGTAATTTGTCCCGAATCGGGATCGATGAATTTCTTTAAATTAAATTTTTCACCCTTATAAGATTTAATTGCGCAAACAAGATCAACAGGACTGAAATGTGTAGCCGATTCGAGTATCATTTTTTGATTCGGATCTTTCAAGTCAATCTGTGTTGTCTCAATAACCTGTTTTGAAATTCTTCTATCATTATCTTTAATCCAGAAAGGTCCGCCGCCGGGATGACCTTCATTAACAACCATTCCGCAGACTCGTATTGGTCTGTTCAACTCAGAAAATAAATATTTCTTTTTTTCAGTCAGCTGCATGTTCTCAAAGTCTCCAGATAAATTAAGTTCAAGCTCGTGGATACAAAATTCTTTAATCTCATTAATTTCTTTTTTATCTGCTTTAGAATTTTCTAAAAGTGCAAGGGAAGAGAATATTTTATTCTGGATTTCGAAGAGCAGTCCGCAAAGTATTTTTTTATAACTATATGTTTCAGTTTTAAGATGATCTTGGACAAC
>DATDOL010000078.1:0-3722 GCA_035293265.1 Ignavibacteriaceae bacterium
GATATCTTCCTCAGGAATTATTCCTCCGCCTGTAAGAAGTACATCATCCAAACCATTTTCATTCATTAATTTTTTAATCTTCGGAAAGATAGTCATATGTGCACCTGAAAGTATGCTGATACCGATAACATCCACATCCTCCTGAACTGCAGCTTCGACAATCATTTCAGGAGTTTGTCTTAATCCGGTATATATAACTTCCATACCGGCATCACGAAGTGCGGCCGCAATTACTTTGGCTCCCCTGTCGTGGCCATCTAAACCGGCTTTTGCAACCAAGACTCGAATTTTTTTATCCATTATATAAATTCCTGTATTTGCTGACAAAGCTTCGGATCTTTTCTGCATACTCTTGCATTATTCCCGACGAGTAAGATTTCAAATTAGGTTTTAAATTAAAATCGCTTTTGAATCTCGGTATTATATGGAAATGAAAATGATAAACAGATTGACCGGCAGAATCACCATTATTAGAGATTACATTAAACCCGTCAGCGTTCATACTTCTTTTTACTGCACCTGAAATAAACTGTGTGGCTTTCATCAGGTGATCAAGTTCTTCAACTGGTACCGTGAGAAAGTTATCATAATGTCTTTTTGGAATTACTAATGTATGACCGTAATTAACCGGGGCAATATCAAGAAAGGCAATTACGTTGTCATCTTCAAACACGAATTCTGCTTCTGATTTTTTAGCAATGATATTACAAAAGATGCATTCCATGTATTCAAAAATAGTGGTAATTGTTCACTAAGGCAACGGAGGACTTGCTAATTGTGTACTATTTTATTTATGTAAGAACGGCTTTTGGAGAATGTTCCAAATAATCCACCTGTATGAAGAAATAGATTTTTTTTCCCCGATTGATTCTTTAAAATTTCCTGATAATATGCTGTGAATGCTTTCCCTGTGTAAGCAGGATCCAAAAGAATTCCTGATGACCTGGCAAACCTGGTAATCAGTTTTACCTTATCAGGATGAATATTTTTATATCCTTCTTTTGAATAACCGTCAACAATTTCAAGTTTTGATTCATCAATTTCTATGTTGAGGTTATATTCGAGATTAACACCTAACGCAAGCTGAAGAATTTTCTTTTTGATTTCTTTTTTTGAAAGAAGGACATTGACAGCATGGATTTTAAGATTCAGATTGTGCAATGCAGCACCTGCTAAAAGTCCTGCAGCCGTTCCACCGGAACCGCAGGCAGAAAAAATTCCATCAATTTTTTTCAAGTCGGTTTGTTTTTTCAATTCATCCAGAAAAGAAATGTACCCCCATATCCCTAAAGTAGTCGAGCCTCCAGCAGGTATGACATAAACTCTTATTCCTTTCTTAACCAGCTTTCTTCTTTCTTCGGTCATTATTTCATCGACATTACCGAATTCTTTTTTATCCAGGAAAGTAATTTCTGCACCGTACATTTTGTCAAGGAACAAATTACCAACGGGATTAACTTTTTCACTTCCCCAAAGAAATAATCTTGTTTTGATTCCAAGATTGGCTGCGGCCGCAGCTGTAGCTCTTGCATGATTGGATTGGTCACCGCCGCAAGTAAAAATTATTTCCGCTTTTTCTCTTTTTGCATGATGAAGAAGGTATTCAAGCTTCCTGATTTTATTTCCTGAAAGATCAGTTCCTGTAAAATCATCTCTTTTGATTAAAAACTCTTTCCCCTCAAATTTAATTTTCTGCAAGGGAGTTGGAAGATTTGCTAAAATTATTTTTTTTGGGGTTCTCATTTTTTCTTTTTACTTCTCCAGGTATAAAATGTTCTGGCTTTTTCTAAATCTTCAGGTGTATCAACACCAATGCTATCCAATTCGGTTACAACGATTTTAATTTTTATTCCATTCTCTATCATCCGCAACTGCTCTAGTTTTTCTGCATTTTCAAGGTCGGTTGGTTTTAACTTTGTAAACTTCAGAAGAGCATCCTTCCTGAAAACATAAAGACCAATATGCTTATAAATTTCTGTGCTGAGCATTTTTTCTTTATCAGACTTTACATCTCTCACAAAAGGAATTGCAGCACGTGAAAAATAAATAGCATAGTTCCAGTAATCGAAAACAACCTTAACAACATCAGGCGAGTTTAATTCTTTTACACTCTCAATTTTTTTTGCAAGAGTTGAAACATGAACTTCTTTATCAAACAACAAAGGTTCAATTGCCTGGTCAATCATTTTACCATCGATGAACGGCTCGTCACCTTGAATGTTGACGATTATGTCTGCATCTTTTAAATCTTTTGCAACAAAAGCGATCCTATCAGAGCCGGTGGATATTTTTTTCGGAGTCTCAACTACATTCGCACCAAAATCTCTTGCAACCTGGGCTACCTTGCTGTCATCAACAGCAATTATTATCCTATTAATTAATTTCGACTGGGAAACACTCTCAAAGGAATGCTGTATCAGCGGCTTTCCGCCAATATCGGCAAGCGGTTTACCCATTAATCTTGTAGAAGCAAATCGTGCTGGAATAATGCCAACTATCATTTCATCCAACCTGATTGTTGAATTGTTATCCTGTTAAATCGTTTTAACAATAAAGCAATGAAGCAATAAAACATTTTACTCTGCTGTTTAGACATTTAATATTCACACATTTTTTTGATTTTTAATAATAACTTCTCTTACCTTGTTCATCAATTCAATTTCATCCTGCCTTGATTTTATATTTTCAGTTGAAATTGGTCTATCAAAGTGAACATCGATTATTCCTGATTTCAATTTAAATGTTCCTTTAGGCATAATTTTATTTGAGCCGCAGATGGATACAGGAACAATTGGATATCCAACCTGTGAAGCAAGCCTGAATGCACCTCTTTTAAATTGTTGAATCTCCCCGGATAAACTTCTTGTTCCTTCAGCATACACGACAATCGATATTTTGCGTAAGCTCATTAATTTTTTTGCTTCATCGATACTTTGCAGCGCACTTTCAGGATTTTTCCTGTCAATCATTACATACGGTCCTGTATAAAGCTGCCAGCCGAAAATAGGAATTTTAGCTAGCTCTCTTTTAAAAACAATACTCATTCTGTTTGGAATCGCTTTCTGCAATGTAACGATGTCATACTGGCTGCTGTGATTAGATACGAAAACGTAAGTCTGTTTTGGAGAAAAATTTTCCAATCCGCTGATCTTTAATTTTATCCCGCTGATCCAAAGAATTCCGGTTGAAAAAATTTTCGTCAGTTTAAAGTAAAGAAAAAATGTTCTGTCAAAAACGCTGACAATTACAGCCAGCACAGAGCAAATTATTGTAAAGATGGCTAAAAAGAATATTTTAATCGCGGTGATCATCTAGACTGAATTTATTTCGGTTACAATCTCGACCGGCAGATTGATTTTTTGTATGGCTGCGATCCGGTTTTTTATTGAGGGATGACTGTAGAAAAACCATTCAACGAAAGGATGAGGCTCCTTATCTCCAAGGTTTTGTGCATTAAGCTTTTGCAAAGTTTCAGTAAAGACTTCAGGTTTATTGGTTTCTTTAACAGCATATTCATCAGCTTCAAATTCAAATTTCCGGGATAAAATATTTCCGAGCGGTGTTTGAATTATTCCTATGAGCATTGACCACAAAATCAAAAGCGGAATTGCTGCAGCCTGGCTGATGGCTGTGAACTCAAACCAGCTTAATGATTTTTCATAAAGTGATGCAATCACAAATAATGTTAAAAAGCTTGTAGCAGTTCCGATCAAAATATTTTT
>DATDOL010000079.1:0-5427 GCA_035293265.1 Ignavibacteriaceae bacterium
CCTGCTTCATTACCGTCAGCATCGTAGAGGAAAAATTGATCCGGGAATTTTATTTCGTCTAAAAACTTAATGCCGGCAAGTCTTTTCTGAACTTTATCATAAGTATCAAGTCTTGCAATCACTTCCTGCCCTATATAACAGCCTTTCTTAAAATCAACATAGTTTATTAATCCTACTTCGTGCGGGTTGTGGTTATCATTAAATTCATCAGGAGATGCTGGTATGCCTTGCTCAATTCTGTAAGTATTGTATGCATCTTCACCAACCAGATTAAAATCAAACACCCCTTTATAATCAAGCATAAAACCGATAAGTCGTTTTGTGTTTTCAAAATCACCAAGCATCCAGTACTTAGCGAACCCGCGTTCATTTTCCAGCCTTATCAAAAAGAAAAGCAGATTATCAGTATTAATTATCCTAAATGAATTTTCCTTAACCTCATTTACAACGTTTCCGCAAATTAATGTTGCAAAGGAACCTGACTGCGGACCGGATAATTCGAGGAGGTTATACTTATTGTTTGCATCATTTACAATTACATCATCGGAGATTATATATTTTTTTGTCCAGCTCATTACTTTTTCTTTGCTTTCACGTGTACAAATAAGCAGCTGATAATTTTCAAAATTCAACAAAGTAGCTAGTCCTATTATTTTTCCTTTTTCAGAAGTAAAAATCGTTTTAGTCACTCCTTCCTTTGGAAGGTCTTTTATTGAATTTGTCGAAATTCTGTGAAGGAAATCAAGAACATCTTTTCCTTTTAGCTCAATTATTCCAAGATGTGAAATATTTCTTAGTCCTACACCTTTATAAAGTGAATTGATTTCGTCTTCCATTCTTGAATAACTATTAATTACTTTATAGCCATCTATAGGAAAAGTCGAATATCCTTTCGATTCCAAAAATTCAACTAACTGTTGATTTCTATCAACTATGTCGTACATTTATTCTCCAACAACTAAAGATATTATTTTCTAAAATATTATTTAAATCAAAAAATTAACCACGAAAAATAATATTAATACCGGCGTTTTTGCTTTAAATTTTTGGTATTAATATAAGTACTGTCTTTTCCCCTCCAAACAAAAGCTACAGAATCAGTCGAATATACTTTATCACCCAGATCATAATAAATATGCTCATAATAATCAGGAAATTCATCACCATTATAGTTTGCGATAGTACGTTTAAAATTTATTCCGTTATAAGTCATAAGCAGATGAGGTTTCGATGTTATTCCATCAATTAAAAAATAATTATAATTAATATGCCCTGTACCCTGTCCATAATGAAAATTTATTTCAATAAAATCAATACGATTGTGGTTCCAGAGTTTTTGAGAAATTTTATTAAATCCTCCGTGCGAAGGAATTGGAGTTTCCCAAACTACATTGATTGAATTATTGACGCATTGAAAAAGTGTTAAATAAAAAAATGCCGTTCCGAGATCGGTGCTGTCCAGATCAATAAAACTTTGATCATATCCCACAATGTTTTTTGTTTCTATTAATCTATCACCTGTTCTTGATTTAGCAATTACTCCGAAAATATATCCGGGGAATTTTGAGGGATATATTACAGCCAGTTTTGGAGTGCTGTAAGTGGTGGATTTATCAAATTCGACAACATAAGTTCCCGGTGGATAGTGATTCAATACAAATTCCATCAAAGCAAGTGTATCGCAGGAAAATCGTGAATCTGTGTTTTGTCTAAGCCTGTTAATGTTGTGTCTCTGAATTTGTGCATCTTTTTCAGGCGAATTAGCAACATCATCCTCAGTCTGTGATGTTACCTCCCTTCCGTTCTGTTCATCAGAACAGGCAATGATCAAAATCAATAAAAATATTGTAATAGTAAAAAAAATTTTCATAGGCAGATAAAAAGTGTGTGCCAAATATAACAAAAATCATGCCTTGAAAAATTACTTATATAGAATAAAAAATGAAGGATTCTTAACGACTTAACATAAATCCGGGATTATTCAGATAAGTAAATACGGGCTGAATACAGAGGTTTCCGAACTGCTATTTACTGAATTCGTCCAAAAAAAAGGCTGAGCTTTGGATTCCCAATTGAAAATGATTCAGATTGAAGTGTTCATTTGGTGAATGAAGGTTTTCAGAATTCAATCCTAATCCCATTAATACCGGTGCTACTTTTAACTTCTGTGCAAATGTGACAACGATAGGAATTGATCCCCCTTCACGCATATAAACAGTCTTTTTACTAAATGCCCGAGACATTGCTTTTGCAGCTGCAATTGTGGATTTATCTTCCAAAGGAGTAATAATCGGATAAGCACCGTGAAGATCAGACACTTTAACAGTAACTGTCTTTGGAGCAATTTGTTTTATATACTTATTAAAAAGTTTACTGATTTTCTTTGGATCCTGATATGGAACTAAACGCATACTTATTTTAGCAGTTGCCTTTGATGGTAATACAGTTTTTGCTCCTTTGCCTGTAAACCCTCCGAATATACCATTGCAATCGAGAGTTGGCCTAGCCCAAATTCGTTCGAGTGTCGAGTAACCGGATTCACCGCTTAGTTTACTAACCCCTATTTCTTTTGCAAACCGTTTTTCTGAAAATGGTAAAGCTTTAAAATTATCTCTTTCTTTTTTTGTTAACTTAAGAACATCATTGTAGAATCCGGGAATAGTTATCTTTCCATTTTTATCATGGAGTTTTGAAATTATTTGTGATAATATATTAATTGGATTTGCAACTGATCCGCCGAAAGTGCCTGAATGTAAATCTCTGTTTGGTCCTGTCACTTCAACTTCCTGGTAACTTAATCCCCTTAATCCATAAGTAAGAGTTGGAATCCCGGGTGCAAAAAGTGCAGTATCAGAAATCAAAACAGCATCACATTTTAATTTATCAGTGTTCTCTTTTACAAATTTATCGAGGTTGCTGCTACCAATTTCTTCTTCACCTTCAATTATAAATTTTACGTTAAGAGGTAACCTGTTCATTGTTCTAAAATATGCTTCAACGGATTTAATGTGCATGAACACTTGGCCTTTATCATCAGTAGCACCACGTGCATAAATTTTACCGTCGCTTATAGTTGGTTCAAACGGAGGAGAAGTCCAGAGCTCGATTGGGTCCACCGGCTGAACATCATAGTGTCCATAGATCAGAACGGTAGGTTTGCCCGGTGCATTCATCCAGTCACCATAAACGAGCGGATGACCTGCTGTCTCAATAATGCTGACATTTTCTATTCCGGCTTGCTTAAGTTTTGACGAAACAAAATTTGCCGCATTGTACATATCCGATTTATGTTCTGGTAAAGTGCTGATGCTTGGAATCCGTAAAAATTCTTTCAGCTCATTTATGTATTGATCACGATTACCATTTATATATCCTATCACCTGTTCCAATTGCTGCTCCTTAGTTGATTAATTTATATCTGTAAATTACCGGTACAAAATTATTAAAGTTTAAAACTGTTTCCTTATCTAGTTTACTAAGAATTTCTTCCGACGGAATGAAAAATTGATACCAGGGATCATCCACGATGTAAATATTTTCTCCCTCAAGAGTTATACCTTCCAGCGATGCGGTGTATGAATAATTTTTGAAACCGGGTACTGTTGTTCTTAAATCCCAATACTTTACTTTTTTAATATTGAAACCGGGCTCAAAATTGATATTAAACAATTTCCTGTTATTCCGGTCCAAACCCCACAAGGAATAATCATCATCTGAATATAAACCGCCGACAGTATGAATGTTCAATTTTTTTGTTGAGATGACTTTGATAATTTTCTTAGTTTCCTTTTCTGCAACATAGATAAATGTGCTGTCAGCATATCCCTCTTTGCTTAATCTGCCTTCGAGTGCAAGGTAAAAATATTTTGAATCAGAAGTAAATCCCTCATAACCGATGTTCTTGCTGATATTTTCTTTAAATATTTCTTTTGGATTAAAAACAACTTTTTCAAAGTTAACAATTTCGTTTTTGAAGACATTATTATTCTTAAAATGAACTTTGAAGATTGCATTCTGCTCAAGATATTTTTCCTCATTGCCTTCAACTGATAGAAAAACTTCACCCGTATATTTATCGAAATAGATTTCTTCAAAATCAAGCTTAGGATAATCTGCAAAAACACTTGTGGCTTCTTCGGAAAATTGTATTGCTGTGAATTTAAAGATTGTGTCAGAAGCAATATTTAAGCGATGAATTTTACCGATGTCATCCGATAATAAAAAGGATTTCTCATCATTTGAAGAAGTGCCGAGGAATGTAATTCCGGAAGTTTGTTCAGTCCGGTAATCTCCGGATTTTAACCACCTCGGATAAGTTTCATCCTGAACAACTCTCCAAACTTTAGCCTCTTTATCAGAACTACAATTCCACAGAAGAAGAAAGGATAACAAACTCAACCTTTGAAAATAAGATTGCATCAATGCTGTTGTGATAATAATCGATAACGTGAATATAACAAAAATTGAATTTATGCAGGTTGACTGTTAAAATTCTTGTTAAACAAAAATGTCATGACTATTTTTAATCCGATGATTCTACACCGGTACATATTGCGCACACATTTTATTCCTTTCCTGTTTTCACTTTTTACAATCCTTGGAATTCTACTCCTACAGTTTATGATGAAGTTTGCTGACAGGCTCGTAGGGAAAGGACTTGACACATGGCTTATCGTTCAGCTTGTGGTTTATAACCTCTCCTGGATGGTTGTGCTGGTAGTGCCGATGTCAACATTAGTTGCAACACTTATGGCTTTCGGAAATTTATCGCAGAGCAACGAAATTACAATAATGAAGTCTTCATCAATTAGTCTTTACAGGATGATGCTTGCACCTTTACTGGCAAGCATAGTTGTGGCATATTTACTTTTTCTTTTTAACGACCAGGTGCTTCCCGATGCAAATCACCGCGCAAAAATTTTAATGTCTGATATTTCGATGAAGAAACCGACTCTGTCTCTTGAGCCCGGTTTTTTCTCACAGGAAGTTTTCAATTATGCAATACTGGCAAGAAGGATTGATGAACAATCAAATGTGCTTACGGAAATAACATTGTACGATTATACGGTTCCGACAAAAATAAATGTTGTGACTGCAAAAAAAGGAAAAATATATTTCTCTGCCGATCAAAAGAACCTGATTATGGATCTTGAGGACGGAGAAATTCATGAATCCGATGTGAAAAGTTCCGGGTTGTACCGTAAACTTGTTTTTGAAAAGCACAGGATTACAATGGACGGTGATCAATTTTCTTTTCGTCAGTCACAGGATGGATTCAGAGGCGAAAGAGAACTGGATGTCGATACAATGATTTACATTGCTGACAGCATCAGAACGGACCGCACCAGATATTCCGAACAATTTCATAAAGAAGTGAATAAATATATGTTTGTGGATTCGACATCAGAGATCATCTATCCTTCAGTA
>DATDOL010000080.1:0-26502 GCA_035293265.1 Ignavibacteriaceae bacterium
CAGAATGCCTGGATCCATCATACCGAATTGCAATATAATTTCAGTCAGTTCCAGGAAAAACTTTTTGTAGTTGTTGGTGCTTCTCACCGGTTCATCAATATAGATACCGAACAAACTTTGATGATCGAACCCCGTAATGACAATACTTCAAGTATTTTTACACAGCTCGAATATAAATTCAACAGTTTATTCAAGATTGTCGGAGCTGTTCGTTGGGACAGAAGCTCGCTTCACGCAAGTGAAATTTCACCAAAAGTTGCTTTGGTTTATAATCTTCATCCAGAACATACGTTAAGAGTTACTTATAACCAGGCATTCCAGGCACCAAATTATTCAGAACAATATTTACATGTTAAATCGCCGCCAACAATACCTCCATTTACAACTTCAACGGTATACCAGGGGAATCCTGATCTGATTACTGAAAAAATCACCGGTTACGAATTAGGGTATAAAGGAGTTTACTATAACAGTTTGTTCCTTACTTTTGATGTTTATTATAATCAGCTTAAAGATTTTATAACCGATTTAGGTCCGACCGGCGAAAGCATCTTTGAGGATGGCATCCGTTACTCTATCTGGAGCTATAATAATGCTGGTAAAGTGAACGAGTATGGATTTGAAGTTTCAGCAAATTATTACCTGATGGATGAAATTGTAATAAATGCTAATTATTCCTTCTTTGAGTTTGATGTAATCGAGAAAGACCCAAATGATTATTTATTGCCCAATTCTCCTAAATACAGAATCAGCGGAGGGATAACATACTATCATCGCAATGGTCATGATATTTCAATTCAGGCGAAACACGTTCCGACATTTCCGTGGGCTGCAGGAATTTTCCGTGATGGTGATGTGCTTGAATATACAATGCTAAACATAGGGGGGACATACCGTGTAACAAATTTTTTCAGTCTTAATTTGAATGTTACCAATGCTCTTAACCAGGAACATTACGAAATTCTCGGTGGTTCATTATTACAAAGAAGAGCACTCTTAACAGCCTCAGTTAGTTTTTGATTTGATGATTTAGAATATATTATTTAAATTAATTTTGAGCTCTGGATGTTCGATGACTATTTTAACAAAAATAAATCCAAAAATAATTTGGTTTTTAGCTGCAGCAGTTGTATTTCTTTTTGGATGTGCATCATCAGAAAAAATTAGTGAGGATGAAAATAAGACATCAGATGAAACTTATATATTCGACGAAGTTCCCGATTCTGAAGTTTTAAAATTTGAAACACCAGTTGAATCTGAAGATATAATTTATGAAGTCCAGATTGGTGCATTCTCAACAAAAGAGAAAGCTGAAGTATTTGGAGATAGAAGCAGGAATACTTTAAATAAAGAGGTGTATGTCAGTTTCGACAGCAGAGTGAATTTATATATAGTAAGATTATCACAGGAATTTATTTCAAGGACCGATGCGGAAAAAATTAGAAATGAATTATGGACACATGAAGACTATGATGATGCATGGATTGTGAATGTGAAATCGAAATAACAAAAATTTCTTACTACTTTAAAGTACAAAAGGTTGAGTTCACGCTCAACCTTTTTGCATCCCCCAGCTCAAAAAATTTATTCTCGAGATAATCCAACTCCCCAGGCAAGATTCAGCTCTTGGATATTGTCATAATCTTCGACTTGAGAATCTTCCACGGAAGCTTTTACATTATTCAATGCATCGTCCAAAGATTTGTAAATTTTAAAAACTTTATAAGTATCGGTCACGCTGAAAATAGCCCGGGCTTTTTCTGCTTTCGGTTCGATTAATACCAGATCTCTGTCCTTAGATTTCATTTTTTTCATTGAAATAACAAGAACACCCATAAAGGTTGAATCGATGTGGTCGCACTCACTTAAGTCAACTATGATATCGCCTTTTGATAAAAGAATATCTTCTTCAAGAATTATTTTGAATTCCACAGCTTCCTTTATCGTTGCGTTATTCAGCTTAACCGCTTCAATAAGTATTTGATTAATAAACCGTTTTTCAAAAATATCCATTTTCAAACCATTAACTCTTTAATATATATTTAGTATTGTATATACTATTCATACCAATATTTGACCTCGAGTCTTTTCGTACCGAATCCATACAATGGTGGGGAACCCAGGGTTTCAGCTATTTGGCCAGTAACTTTTTTAATCGCTGCTTCAGAATAAAACACTTCATGATCTCGATTATTAGTACAGCCCTGACTTAACTCCAAACTTGGTGAAAGTAGCATTATCGCACCCAGAACGTCCAAATGAAAGTGGAACATATAATCGCCAATGATAATTCCTTCGAAATAGTTAGTACTTTCCATCCTGGTTTTTTTAACCCGTGTAGTTCCGGTAGGATTATGTATAACCAAAATCCCCTCGCTATTTAATGTTCCCAGCCTGATCTCCGTTTCAGCTGGACCAGGGGGCAATTCTAAATAAGTAACGCCGGAAAGTGGTAAAGTAATACTGGTCCAATCAGTTGCATACTGGCTGCCATTTACTCCGGATTGCGCATAAGCTTTTAATGTTCCTTCAGGATATCCAAGTATTTCATCTGGAGAAGTGGGAAATGTGCCGCCCCAATTAAAATTTTCTTCAATCACGTTTGGAACTTCCGGAAAAGTCATTGGGTAATCAACACTATATTCTGTTCCACCAATTTGCGCATCATCAGTATTTACAAAGTTTGTACTTGTAGATACACCATAAACCCCCGTTCCCGGAACAAGATTCTTGTTCAAATCGTAATTTCGTCCGTCAATGTACATATCGCTAATGGTTTTGTCTAATGAAGAATTAGCGGTCCACGCAGCCCGTACACCACCGGGTTTCCATCCCATATCCGGTCGTTTCGAATATGCTGTGATAGTTTTTTGAACTCCATTAAATTCACCGGTAACTACTAGTTTTACAAGACTGTCGCCTTTAAAGAAATCATTTTTAGCGCTGAAAGTTACAGTACCATCAATCAAATCCTCTGTAACTGTATTTATCACCCTGTATTTGCTATCGTTTGCCATTCGCATCAAGATGATATCGATCATGCTGCTTGCAAGATCGTGTGCACGGTTATAGCTGTAGTTATTAACAGAATTTTCTGTACCTTCGTTTACGAAGCCGTTCATTGAAATATTAGTGACCCCGTAAGTAATAAATGCGCCAATTATGATTATTAATGCCAATCTACCCATGGTTATACCCTTTCCTTTATTTTAAGTTTTTAGGAGTTATTTTCTTTTTCCATTCTGCAGCTGGATAATTTCCATCTATCGGTTCGCCAGATTCCAGTCTGATTGCAATATTGATGGATCTGATTTTTTCTCTACCTGATGAGTTAGTTAAAGATGCATAATCTAACTGCTGTCCAATAGAATCATAGTAGGAAAGATTAAAATCAACAACTAAGAATTTTGCACTTAAAGATTCATCATTTTTATGTCTGATAAGCAAACGATCTAAAGGATTTGATGTACCACTTAAATCTGATACGTCGCTTAAATAATAATGCACTGAGTCATCAGAATTATCATTGGCTATATCTGTATAAAATTTAATTTCGGTTGAATCTGCTACTGCTATTTTCTCACCCACAATTGTGTATCCTATTTTATAAAAATCATGCTCCAATATTTCTATAGCAGTTGTCATATCTTTTTGAGCTATATTCGTAAACAGATTTTCATCCGATGAAGCTGTTATATTCAAATTCAGCGTCACGAGAATAAGTAATATAATCCCTCCAATTATAAAAGAACCCGCTACATCTAGAAAGTGACCCATTGTTTTCCTCTTATTTTAATAAGAAATTAATCGTTTAAAAATTAGTGTATTCGGCAGACTTATGTTTGTAATTGTCACATCAACACACTTAAGGTAAGTTCTAACGCTGCTTTGCACTAGCGGATCAGTCTCGGAAACATAATATACGTTAACGCTTAAACCGAATTCGCCCATCCCGTTAACTGAATCTATAATAGAATAATTGTTATAATCATCTATATCATCGAATTGAGTAGGTGAACTTTCTCCGGAATCAGGGCCCATTAAATTATTGAGCGTGAGTAAATTTCTTAACGTTACAGGTTTCGAAATTGTTTCTTCATCAAATGATTTTGTTTGAATATCTTCGAGCAATGCCTCGGCAACACCTGTAGCCTCTATTATTGTTTCATTAGAATACATTGTGACAATTCGAAAACCAGTTGCTTTATTTACATTCATTATCAGCATTGTTAGGAGGAATATTCCTCCAAGTGTTAAAAACATTTCTCCGGTATTCATTACAGATCCTTATTAGTTGTAAAAAGTTGCTGAAATTAACTTTTGCGTAACGTCATCTTATATGCCAGCATAATTTCGGTAACTTTGTCTACGGTCATTCATTCTTTAATGGATTTCGGTAATATATTCTGAATTAATCAGCAGAATTTACTGTAACCATTTGAATTTTTTTTTTGAAATGATACAAATGAGTCTTGTACTTTTCTCCGAAAACTTAAGCTAATGTAATTTCAAGGATTACGGTAAATCTGATTAAAACGTAACCAGTAGAGTAAAGTATTTAATTCTTATGTCGGATTATGTTGGTTTTTTAGCAATTTATTCATTATTTTTTTCTAAATTCATTTAATTACCATTACAATAGAGAGGGCACTATGGCATTTTCCTTAAATAAAATTATGTTAATCGGGCGACTTGGCAGAGATGCTGAAACCAGATTTACAACAAACAATGTATCGGTCACAAATTTTTCATTAGCAACTGATCATCGATACAAGGGGAAGAATGGTGACTGGGTTAATGAAACTACCTGGCATAACATAACTTCATTTAATCTTTCTGATTACTTTAAGGAAAACCTGAAGAAGGGCAGAAAGTTTTATGTGGAGGGCAGATTAACCAAAAGAGAATATACCGATAAGGAAGGTACCAAAAGATATTCAACAGATGTACTTTCAGAGAGATTAATACCGCTCGAACCGGTTAGCGGAGCTGGTACTGAGGACGCAGATACTTCTACAACAGACACTATACCACAAGTAGAAAATAATGATGATCTGCCATTTTAAGCGAAATGTATAAAATTGGAAGGCGAATTATTTATTGGATTTCGATTGGCAATTTAAAATCATATTACTTCTGTTCCTTCTGATATTTTCTGCATTTTTTTCAGGTTCAGAAGTTGCATTATTTTCTATTAAAATTAAAAAATTTGAAAAAGAATTTAAACTTAACAGTGTAATTCTCAGATATTTAAAAATTCTTCTCGAGAAGCCGCGACGACTCTTAGTTACAATACTAATCGGTAACACAGTTGTTAATACCGCTGCTTCAATTGTAGCTGTAACATTATCAGTAGAATATTCCGCGTATTCAGGGTTCCCGCTTGATATTGTACTGACAATACAGATCTTAATTTTAACGGTTGCAATTTTATTATTTGGCGAACTTATTCCTAAAGTTTTTGCCAGTAAAAATTCATTTCTATTTGCAAGATTCTGCGTTATACCGATTTATGCGTTCAGCGCTATTTTGTTTCCAATTTCAGAAGCAATAACGGAAGCGATAAGGCTCATCACAACAAAAATCGAATTAGATAAATCCAAAGCAGCAATAACAGAAGATGAATTAAATGAATTAGCAGAATTTGGTCAGGAGAAAGGTACGATTGAAGAAGAAGAGCAGGAAATTATCTCCAGCCTGGTTGAGTTTAAATCAGTATCAGTCGCTGAAATCATGACACCACGTGTCGACATTGTCTATATTCAAAAAGATTCGGACTACTCTGATTTGATATCAATTATAAACGAATCAGGTCACAGCAGGATTCCATTGTGTGGTGAAAACCTGGATGAAATTATCGGATTTATTTATGCAAAGGATCTGCTTGCATACTTCAATAACGAAAAACTGAAATCTGAATTATCATTATCTGCAATTGTTAGAAAACCAATGTTTGTTCCTGAATCAAAAAAAATAAGCGAACTTCTGCATGAATTCCAGGAAAACAAAATGCACATAGCAATCGTGGTTGATGAATATGGCGGTACAGCAGGACTTGTGACCCTAGATGACATTATTGAAGAAGTCATAGGTGAAATATGGGATGAATATGATCAGAAAGAGGAACAGATTAAAATTGAGGAAGATGGAAGTTATATTGTTTTGGGTAAAACACCCATCTGTGAATTAAATGAAACTCTTGGTGAAATTATCATTCCCGAAAACGAAAATTATGATACTATTGGTGGTTTGGTATTTACCCAGTCAGGAAGCATTCCAAAGGAAGGATATACAATGAAATCAGGTGACTATGTTTTGACCGTGAAGGAAGTTGTAAAAAAAAGAATTAAAAAGGTGCATATCAAAAAAAGATGAATTAATTTGTTTCGATGAAAAAGGGATGTTTTTTAAAAACGGTAATAATAATTACAATAATAATTGCTTCCATTTTATATATTTTTCAGCACAAATTTGATGAGATATTTGTCGGAACCGGTAAAAAATTTGTTTTATCAGTCTTCGAAGATAAGTGGACAACAGAATTAAAATATATACAGGAAAATCCTGAAAAAGATTCTTTAAAGTCACTTATAAAAATTTATATAGCTGATATAAAATCGGCTGATGAAATTTCTAATGAAGAGACTAAATCTTTTTTTCAATTGCTTGAAAATTCATTTAAAGACAGCCTGATAGATAAATCAGAGCTTTCTGAAATAACAAAATTAATAAAGAGTATAAATCATGAAAGATCAAAGAAAAACTGAAATAAAGGTTGGTATTACGGTTGTGGTCGGAATACTTATATTTATATGGATTCTCGGATGGGCAAAAAATTTTCAACTAGCATCATCAGAAATTGAACTGAAGATACTTTTTTCAAATGTCTCCGGTTTACAGATTGGAAACGATGTAACTGTAAACGGAATTAAGAAAGGTTTTGTTAAAGATTATTATATTGAACAAAATAATGTAATTGTAATTGTGTCATTATACAACACAGTTGATTTAAGAACAGACGCAGTTTTCAAAATTGAAATGACCGATTTGATGGGCAGCAAAAAAATTGAAATTTATCCCGGTCAATCTACTGAAGCATTAGACATAACTGCAACGCAAACCGGGGTTTTTCAATCTGATCTTACCGGATTGATGACTTCACTTGGTAGTATGGAATCAGATTTTAAAATTATTATTGAGGACATAAAGAAATCCCTTAGTTCAGTAAACACGTACCTGTTGGATGATAAAATTAAGGCGGATTTAAAATCAACACTTTCTAACATGAATGAAGTATCAGAAAAACTAAATACTATGATAACTCAGAATCAAAATGATTTCAGGGAAATCGTAACGAACACCAAGGATATAACTTCAGAAACAAAAGAGTTTCTCCGGACAAACAGTGATAACCTTAACGGCTCAATTATGCAATTAAATTCTTTATTAAAAAAATCAGATTCACTTTTTACTAAAATGAATTATCTTGCTGATGAAACGATAAGCGGCAATAATAATCTTGGGAAAATATTATATAACGATTCTTTAATGGTAAATCTCTCCCAAACAATGCAGCAGGTAAATGAGTTAACCAAAATTATTTTATACCAGCTTCAGAATGATGGTTTTAAAGTAGATGCGGATATTTTTTAATTGTAATCCGGAAATTATAATGGTGTTAGGTATCGGAATCGATATAATTGAAATTGACAGGATCAGAGAAAGTGTTGAAAAATACGGAGAAAAGTTCCTCCAGAAAATTTACACAACGAATGAACTTGATTATTGCCTGAAGAAACAAAACAAATTTCAACATCTTGCTGCAAGATTTGCAGCTAAAGAAGCTGTCTTTAAAGCTATGGAAAGCAGCTGGAAAAAGGGAATGAGCTGGAAGGACATTGAAATCAGCAATAAACCCTCCGGAATGCCCATAGTTAAGTTGAACGGAAAATTGAAAACCTTTCTTGCTTCTGATAAAAGTTTAAAAATTTCAATGAGCCATTCCGATAATTACGTTACCTGTATAGCCTTAATTTCCACTATCAATTCTTAACAATCCGATTCACTAAATCAATCAACATTTGCAGGATAATTACTATTTGAGCATGTGCTCCATTCTTATGTTTATTGTAATTTATAGTATGTATTATTAGTTTAATTTGAATGAATTCTAATAATTATTAGGCAGAGTCATAATGATTAATTCGATATATAGAATTATTAACTACGGAACGATTATTCTCGTTGCCGGATTGGCATTGGTTATGTTATTTAAACTAGTTCCCGAAACATGGTTTGTTACACTACTTTATATCGCAATTGGTTTATTAGTGATAAGAATAATCTCAAGACTTTATATTACAAATTATAATAAGAAACTAAACAAAGGAGAATAAGATTTCGAACCATCAAAACGGACAAACGGAAGACTTAATGCAAAAGTACTCATCCTGAACCGCAGTTATGAACCGCTTACGGTTTGCAATATTCGCAAAGCTGTTGTCTTAATGTACCTTGGAAAAGCAGAGTTAGTTTTAAACGACGATGGCAAATCAATCCGATCTGTCAATTCAAAATATCCCTGGCCAAGTGTAATACGGCTAAGCCAGTTCATTCGTATTCCGTACAAGAGAGTCGTGCTCACAAGAAAAAATATTCTCCGAAGAGACAATTATAAATGCGGATATTGCGGACGCGGAGATTTAACTCTTACACTCGATCATATAATTCCAAAAGCAAAAGGCGGCTTCGATTCCTGGGAAAATTTAGTTAGTGCATGTACAAAATGTAATAACGAAAAAGGTGACAGGACACCGGAGGAAGCCGGGATGCAATTACTTCTGAAGCCATTTAAACCAAGCCATATTATGTACATTAAAAATGTTGTCGGTAAGCTTGATGAAAAATGGAAACCCTATTTATATCTTTCCTGATCCTTTCCGGTTAAAACCCGCTTAAGTCTGATTATTACATTGTTAATTCTTATCTTTACTTAATAAAATCAAGATTAATCCTGGATATGAAGAAAAAAAGAATATTAAGCGGAATGCGCCCGACAGGAAAACTACACATAGGCCATTACGTTGGTGCTCTTGAAAACTGGATCAGGCTTCAGAATGATTATCAAAATTTTCATCTTATTGCAGATTACCATGTCTTAACAACAGACCTGAATACAGAACACGTTTTTGAGAATTCGATCGATATGCTAATTGATTGGCTTGCTGCTGGTTTGGATCCGGTCAAAAGTCCGATGTTCAGACAATCACAGATTAAAGAACATACAGAACTTAATTTGTTATTCGGTATGCTGATTACTGTTAACCGATTAGAAAGAAATCCTACTGTTAAAGATCAGGCGAAACAATTACATATCGAGCAAATAATTTTTGGACATCTTGGTTATCCTGTATTGCAGGCTGCGGATATTTTACTCTACAAGGGTGAAGCTGTGCCGGTTGGAGAAGATCAGGTTCCGCATATAGAAATCACACGAGAAATTGCAAGAAAATTTAATAACCAGTATGGCAAAGTTTTCCCGGAACCCGAACCGCTTCTGACAACATTCGCACGATTGCCGGGAACTGATGGCAGTGCAAAGATGAGCAAATCTTTGGGAAATACAATTTTACTTTCCGACGAACCGGATATGGTTCAGGCTAAATTAAGAAAAGCAGTCACGGATCCTCTCAAGGTAAAAAAAAATGATCCGGGCAGGCCTGAAGTTTGTTTGGTATTTACTTATCATAAAAAATTTAATTCTGAAGAAGTTCCTGAAATAGAAGAAGGTTGTCGTTCCGGTGCGCTTGGATGCGTTGAATGTAAATTGAATTGCTCGTCCAAAATATCATTATTCCTTGCACCAATAATTGAAAAAAGAAAACATTATGAAAAAAAACGGGATGAAGTTCTGGGCATACTTTCAGATGGCGAGAACCGTAGTAAAAAAATCGCAGTTGAAACAATGAACGAAGTTAGATCAAAAATGAAAATGGGTTGACCGTGTACAAAATTAAATTGGAACAATTTGAAGGCCCGTTAGATCTGTTATTATTTTTTATCAAGCGAGATGAGCTAAACATCTATGATATCCCCATTTCTTATATTACAAAGGAGTTTTTAGAATACGTCAATCTTATAAAAAAGCTCGACCTCGAAATTGCCGGAGATTTTATTTTAATGGCTTCAACGTTGATGCACATTAAAGTCAGGATGTTATTACCCAGAGAAATTGACGAGAAGGGAGAAGAGATTGATCCGAGGGCTGAGTTAGTACAGGCATTGCTCGAGTATAAAAGATATAAGGAAATGTCGGATGAATTGTCATTCCTTGAATCAAATCAGCGGAAAATTAAATTCCGCGGTAATTTTGATGCTGACATGAAAGTTGCTTCACCCAGATATGAAACTTTGTTAAAAAATATTTCTATTTATGACCTTGCAAAAGCATTTAAAAATGCGATCGACTTGGTTCAGAATCAGCCGGTTCATGAAATTCAAAGATTAAATGTAACTATTGACCAGCAGATGGAATATATATTAAAACTTCTTGAGGAAAACCCTAAATTGCATTTCAAAATGCTGGTGAAAGAATTAAGAGATAAGATAAGAATTGTCGTGACTTTTATTGCTTTACTTGAGCTTGTAAAAATCGGTGAGATAATAATTAGAGAATCTTCAAACTTTAATGATTTTTATTTAATGAAATTAAACAATGGATAGTATTTACAAACCAATAATAGAATCCCTGATTTTTTCATCAGATGATCCGCTGGCTGCGAATGATATAATTAACGCTATCAAGGCAATTGACGGTGAGGATACTGAGATTTCTGCAGCAGATGTTGAAGAAGCGGTGACACAATTGAATCAACAATATTCGGAGCAAAATAATTCATTCAGAATTATGAAGATTGCCAATGGTTTTCTCTATGCAACAACCGAAGAAAATGCAAAGTATGTGGGTTATCTTTCTTCTGAGAGAACAAACAGGCGATTAAGTCACGCAGCACTTGAAACATTATCAATAATTGCGTACAAACAGCCGATAACTAAACCTGAGCTTGAATCAATTCGGGGAGTTAATTCAGATTATATCCTGACTTCTCTTCTTGAAAAAAATCTGATCACTATTTCGGGCAGGGCTGATACAGTTGGTCGTCCACTGCTCTATGTAACAACTTCGGAATTTCTAAAATACTTTGGACTAAATAATTTATCAGATTTACCACGACCACGTGAACTGGATGAAATTATGAAAGATGAAGACTTTCTTGAACAGAAAAGAAAAATTATGATGAACGCGTTGGAAGAAAAACTCGATTCTGAAACAAATGATCTTATGATCCAGGGCGATGGTGAGAATCAATAAATATTTAGCAGAGTGCGGAATATCTTCAAGAAGAAAATCTGAAGAATTAATTTTGCAGGGTAGAGTAGCGGTTAATAACCAAATCGTCACATCATTATCGTTTTATGTTGATGAAACTAAAGATTCTGTCACGTTAGATTCAGATCCCGTCAAGCGTAAACGCAATTATTACATTTTAATGAATAAGCCACGCGGTGTAATCACATCAACAGAAGATGAAAAAAATCGAAAAACAGTTATAGATATTTTAAATATTAAAGAACGAATTTATCCGGTCGGAAGACTTGATTATAATACAACTGGTGTCTTACTGCTTACAAACGACGGAGATTTTTTCCAGCTTCTTACTCATCCCGGTAATAGTGTTCCGAGAGAATATGAAGTTAAACTTGACAGAGATTTGGAAACAACCGACAAAGAAAAATTACTTGCCGGTGTTTGGATTTCGCCAAGAAAAGGTAAGTTCAATAAAATTTCTTTTCCAAAAAAAAAAAATAATAATTTTGTTGTTATTGAATGCACTGAAGGAAGAAATCATTTTGTAAAGAAAATGTTCGAAGCATTAGATTACAGAGTTAATTCACTTAACCGGACAAGTTATGCAGGCATTCGGGCAAACATTCCTGTTGGTGATTACCGGAATCTTACTCAGGCAGAAATTAATCATATACTTTATAATTATAAAAAATCAAATCGCAAAACGCGGATCAAAGAGCAAACTTAAAATTAGTTTGGTCGGGAGGATATTTGGAGAACACACAGTCTGACATTAATGTTCTGATTCAAAGAAGATATGAAGAACTGAATGAGCTTAAACAAAAGGGCTTTGAACCTTTTGCTTATTCTTTTGAAGTTGATACTTACTCACTGGAAATTAAAAATAATTTTAAAGAGGGCGATGATAAGAAAGTAAAGTTAGCAGGAAGAATAATGGCTTTACGAAGAATGGGCAAGGCATCATTCGCTCACATTGCAGATAGCATGGGAAGGATTCAGATCTATCTTAAAAAGGATGAACTAGGTGAAGCTTATGATGCATTCAGACTAATGGATATTGGTGATATTATCGGTGTAGAAGGATTTGTGTTTAAAACAAAAACCGGTGAAATATCAGTTCACGTGGAAAACTTTAAACTCCTTTCGAAATCATTAAAACCACTTCCAATTGCAAAAGAAGTTACTGATGAACAAGGACAAAAAGTAGTTTTCGATCAGTTTGCAGATAAAGAATTAAGATACAGGCAAAGATATGTTGACCTTGTTGTAAACCCCGATATTAAAGATGTTTTTATTAAAAGAAGTAAAATCGTTACGACAATAAGAAATTTTTTAGATAAAAAAAATTACATCGAAGTAGAAACACCCATTCTTCAACCACTTTATGGTGGTGCTGCAGCAAGACCATTTATCACTCATCATAATGCACTCGATATTGATTTGTATTTAAGAATTGCCGATGAACTTTATCTTAAGAGATTAATAGTCGGTGGTTTTGATGGTGTATACGAAATATCAAAGGATTTCAGAAATGAGGGAATGGACCGGTCGCATAATCCTGAATTTACTATGCTTGAATTATACGTTGCGTACAAAGATTATGAATGGATGATGAAATTTGTTGAAGAATTGTTTGAAAACATTTGTTCAACTGTTTTCGGAAGTATTGAATTTAATTACCAGAGAAAGAAAATTAATTTTAAAGCACCATGGAAACGTATAAGCTATACCGGAGCCATCAAGGCTAAGACTGGTGTTGATGTTCTTAACTGCCAATTTGATGAATTAAAAAAATTGGCTAAAAATTCCGGTGTTGAAATTTCTGCAAATGAAAGCAGAGCCTGTCTGATCGATGAAATATTCATCCAGACTGTTGAACCTGATCTCATCCAGCCAACATTTGTAGTTGATTATCCGCTCATCTTATCACCGCTTGCAAAGAAACATCGCAGTAAGGAAGGACTTGTTGAGAGATTTGAAGGTTATGTTGCAGGTAAGGAAATCTGTAATGCATTTTCTGAATTAAATGATCCGATCGATCAAAGACAAAGATTTGAAGAGCAGTCAAAGATGAGAGAAGAAGGTGATGAAGAAGCACACCAGGTTGATGAAGATTTTTTACGGGCAATGGAATATGGAATGCCCCCAATGGCAGGGCTTGGCGTGGGGATTGACAGATTAGTTATGCTTTTAACAGATCAATCTTCTATAAGAGATGTTATTTTCTTCCCTCAAATGAAACCTGAAAAATGAACTAAGTAATTTCGTTAAAGAGAAAAGTTTTACTTTGGCAGGAACCTTCATATAACTTATGGGATGATTAATTTACCAGCTATCATAATTACATTATATCCTCAATTTCATACTTGTTAATTGAAAACATTTATTTAATATTTAACACAGTAAATAAGACACACTAAACCGGAGAAAAAATGAACAGGAAAAATTTTAGAATTCCTTTTATAGTAATAGTTCTTACCTTGGGGATTGTATTGGGAATTCAAATCCAAAAAGCATTCTCGGATGATAACCTAAGAACGGGAATAAGAAAATTGAATGATGTCTTAACTTATACTGAAAAATATTATGTTGAAGAAGTTGATACCCAGAAGCTCGTTGAATCTGCCGTGAATGGTATTATGGATAACCTGGATCCACACTCAGTTTATATTTCTCCGGAACAGCTTGCCAGTGTTGAAGAATCCTTCAGAGGTGATTTTGAAGGGATCGGTATTGAATTTCAGATAGTCAACGATACTCTTACAGTAGTTTCACCAATAACGGGTGGACCAAGCGAAGCACTCGGGATTTTATCCGGAGATAGAATTATAAAAATTGAAGAAGAAAATTGTATAGGAATTACCAATGAGCAGGTTCGAGAAAAACTGAGAGGAGAATCCGGAACAAAAGTAAATATAACAGTTCATAGACATGGTGTGAAAGATTTACTCGATTATGAAATTATCAGGGATAAAATTCCGATTTATTCTTTAGACACACATCTTATGATGGATGTAAATACCGGATATGTAAGCGTTTCAAGATTTTCCGAAACAACTTATAAAGAGCTGGTTGATGCATTAAGCAATATGCAGCAAAAAGGTATGACACAATTAATTTTAGATCTTAGAGGAAACCCTGGCGGTTATCTTAACCAGGCAGTTGATATTGCTGATTTATTTATAGAAGGAAAGAAAAAAATAGTTTACACAAAGGGCAGAAGAACTGAATTCAATGAGGAATATTTTGCATCAAAGGAATCTGATTATGAAAATATTCCATTGATAGTTTTGATTAATAAGGGAAGCGCCAGTGCAAGTGAAATTGTTGCAGGTGCAGTTCAGGATTGGGACAGAGGATTAATCCTTGGCGAAACCTCTTTTGGTAAGGGACTTGTTCAAAGACAATTCGATCTACCGGATAATTCAGCTATCAGGTTAACCATTTCTGAGTACTTTACACCATCAGGCAGATTAATTCAGCGAGATTACAAAGGTAAAAAAGATAAGGATGATTACTATTCTGAAATAATGGAAAGGGAAGAAGAAGAAGGTGATAATTCTAAACATACAGCCGAACAGGATTCAACAAAACCTGAATTTAAAACAGAAAGCGGAAGAATAGTTTATGGCGGCGGCGGAATCACTCCCGATTATATTGTGAAGACCGAAGATTTAACAAACTATACAACTGATCTTCTTAGAAATAATATTTTTTATCAATTCATTCTTCAATATCTTGAAAGCAACAAAGCACTTGCTGATTTGTATGAAAATGATCTGATGAAATTCAGAGATGGTTTCTTTTTTAGTGATGCTGATATTGAAAAATTCAAAACATTTGCTGCTTCCAGGAAGGTTGAGTTTAATAATGAAGATTTTGTAAAAGAAAAAGAATATATCTTAACTCGTTTAAAAGCACAGCTCGCTAGAAACTATTGGAAAAATGAAGGCTGGTATACTATTTTACTCTCAACTGATAATCAAATTAATAAAGCACTAACATTGTTTGAAGAGGCTAAATCATTGGCTAATCTCAAGTGATTAAAAAATTAAAATCTATTTTTATTTTATCATTATTTATTTCCGGGTTGTCTTATACCCAGATTATATCACCTGTGATCCAGGAAAAGAAACACGGTATAGAGCTTAGAGTCGGGGAAGATTTTACTTATGTAGTTAGGTATGCATTCTTAAATCTAGGCGAGGTCAGAATTCAGATTATTGGTGAGGAATTTGTTAATGGCAAGAGATTGCTGAATACAGCAGCTTATATTGATTCATATGATGGATTACCCTTTGTAAAGCTGCACCAGATTTATAAAAGTACAATTGATCAAACTTTTTTTCCAGTTAAATTTTTAGGATTAATGTTAGATGAAGATACGACTTATACGGAATATATTTTTTATGATGATAAAAGAACCAGCATAAAAAAAGGAAATTACAATACAGAAAAACTTTGGCTCGACTCAACAGCTACACTTACAGAACGTCACCAGGATGGGCTATCGATTCTTTTTTATGCAAGAATAAATTTCGGTGAGGAAAAATCCGAAGCTGTGCCTTGCTTCGTAAATGAAAAAGAAGAAACAACTAATATTAATTTCTATACCGATGAAGAACCAGTGAACATTGATTCTGTTGATTATGAAATTGCCTGCCGGAAGCTTGAAGGCGAAACCAATTTTGTAAGCGTTTATGGTTTAACCGGTGAATTTGAAGGCTGGTTCAGCTCTGATAACTCTTCTGTTCCTATAGTAGCCACGATGAATGTTTTAATTGGAAGCATTACCTTAGAATTAATTGATTGGAACAAAAATCTATGGAGCCCTCCTCAATATATAGATTAGAAGACGAGGTAAAACTTTTCCCATATCTCAATACCTTTCCGAAACTTGGAGAAAATGTATTCCTTGCTTCAGGTGTGAAAATCATCGGCGATGTCCAGATTGGAAGAAATTCCAGTGTTTGGTATAACTCAGTAGTACGGGGAGATGTTCATTACATCAGGATAGGGGAGAGTACGAACATACAGGATTGCAGTATGCTGCATGTTACTAATGGAAAATATCCGTTGAATATCGGTAGCAAGGTGACAATTGGACATTCAGTTTGCTTACACGGGTGCACATTGCAGGATTTATGTTTAATTGGAATTGGTGCTATTTTACTGGATGGCTCAGTCGTTGAAACTAATTCATTTGTAGCAGCCGGTTCATTGATAAAACAGAACTTCGTTGTTCCTTCAGGTAAACTTGTAGCTGGAGTGCCCGCGAAGGTTATCAGGAATTTAAGTGATTCTGAAATAGCAGATATTGAAACGAGTTCAGAGAGATATAAAAAATATTCGGAACTGACTGTTCAATCCTTAAAGCAAATTGTGTGAACTAATTGGCATTGCCGCTCATAATTAATTTGTAATTTTTTGATAAAAAATTTACATATCTCATCTGTTGACACTCAGATTAGTAAATCTGCATTGCATGAATTAATCAAAGCTCTAAGTGAAGAATTAAATTTCCGTATTGAATCACTCGAAATAAATTTCACTAATTCAGAGAAGATAAGGGAAATTAACCGGGAGTATTTGAATCACTATTATTCAACAGACATACTTTCTTTTAATTATTCCGAGGATATATCAATTCTGGATGGTGAAATAATTATTTCACTCGATGATGCAAGAAATAACTCAAAAAAATTCAAAGTTCCATTTAATCAGGAAATTGCCAGGTTAGTTATACACGGAGTGCTTCATTTGATTGGATTTGATGATAATAACAGGTTAAATAAAATAAAAATGAAACGTATGGAAAATAAGTTGCTAAATAGATTTAAATTTATTTTATTGAGGAGTAGATAAGGAAAGTTAATTTACACTCGCGTTTTTGACGGCAATTTTAACTGAATACTAAATTATATAATTTTAAGGCGCCGGATGATTAGCGAATATTTCTTTTTCTTTCAAATACAAAAACCGTTTTATTCTTGCCAAAAGAGTTCCATTATAAAATATAACAGATTTATTTTAAATGAATATTAATTTATTAACAAAAAACTACCTGGATTTCCTGAAAAAAATAAAGCGATATTCACATCATACAATCATATCTTATCAAAACGATCTTATTGCTTTCAGCAAATTTTGTATAAAGAATAAAAAGGTAGATGTTAAAAATATTAATGAAAAGTTTATCAAGTCTTTTTTGATGGTATTAAATGAGAGTGGATTAGAAAAGAAATCGATTACACGCAAACTTGCTTCCGTGAGAGGATTATTCAGGTTCGCTTATCAACAGGAAATTATTCAGCAAAATCCGGCACAGTATATTAAAAATCCAAAAGTGATGAGAAAATTACCGGACATTGCTTCTGTCCAAAACATATCAAGCATTTTTGAACTTGTTAATGAATCGGAAGAAGATCCACTGCTTGTTTCGATAATATTTGAATTATTGTACGGTTGTTCGCTTCGGGTAAGTGAGCTATGCAACCTGAAAGTTTCCGATCTGAATCTTGAAAAAAAACTTCTTCGAGTTTCAGGGAAAGGAAATAAAATCAGGCTAGTACCGATAGGTGGAAAATCCATACAAATCATTTCTGAATTCATTCAAAAAATTAATCCGGAGAAACCGAACTCATTCTTAATTAATACAAAAGGAGGTAAACAAATTTATCCGAGACTCGTCTATAGAATAGTGAATAAATATTTATCTAAAGTAACGGATATAAAGAAAAAAAGTCCGCACGTTTTAAGACACAGTTCTGCAACGCATATGCTTGATAATGGCGCGGATTTAAGAGCTGTCAAAGAGATATTAGGTCATGAAAATCTTTCTACTACTCAAATCTATACTCATGTGAGTATTGAAAGACTTAAATCGACATACAAAAAATCCCATCCAAAATCTTAACAAGGAGGAGCTATGAATGTTTTAATAACTGCAAGAAAATTTAAAGCCAGAGCAAGCTTGAAAGATTTTATCACCAATGAAGTAGAGTCATTAAAGAAGTATAACAATGATATCTTAACTGCTGATGTAGTTTTGAGTTTCCAGAATTCTAGAGAAAGTATTAAAACTGCCGAGATAACGATTCATGTACCGGGACAGACGTTATTTGCGGAAGAAAAATCAGATGAATTTGAAAAATCAATCAATTCTTCAGTTGAAAAATTAACCAGGCAATTAAAAAAATTAAAAACCAAAAGGACAGCCCGATCAAAATGATTGACATAGATGAAAAATCAATTTCCAGAAAAGAATTTATTACTGTCGATTTCTTTTATCAGCATACTGAACAGATAGCAAAAATACAACTATATTCGACGTCTGCTGATTTAAACAGAAAAATACTAGATCAAAATTTACACAGACCAGGATTAGCTCTTGCTGGTTTTGTGGACTTATTTTCTTATAACAGAGTTCAGATTTTTGGAAATACTGAGATAAAATATTTATTATCACTTAGTGACGACAAGCAATATGAGGCACTTTCGACTATATTCAAATTTGATATCCCGTGTATCATTTTAACTGACGGCAATGCACCAATGCCTCAACTTCTAATGTTAGCGGATAAGTACAAAGTACCTCTTTTCGGTTCAACCTACTCAACGACAAAACTTACTTATTTAGTTTCTGATTTCCTTGACGACCAGTTTACGCAGCGTATTACGATACATGGCTCATTTGTAGACGTCTACGGTGTTGGTATTTTATTTGTTGGCAAATCAGGTATCGGGAAGAGTGAAGTTGCCCTAGATTTAGTGGAAAGAGGCCATAGGTTAGTTGCAGACGATGTAATTATACTCACTAAAAAAGGTGAAGGAATTTTAATGGGTGCTGGAACTGATCTGACAAAACATTTTATGGAAATACGCGGCCTAGGTATCATTGATGTTGAAAGGATGTTCGGTATCAGGGCAATTCGTTACCAAAAGAGATTGGAAATTGCAGTGGAATTGGAAGTCTGGGATGACAAATCAGATTACACAAGAACTGGTTTAGATGAAAGAGTTATAACTATCTCAGGTGTTGAGATTCCTTATATCAAACTTCCGATTCTACCGGGCAAAAATATCACTGTAATTTCTGAAGTGATAAGTTTAAATTATTTATTGAAACACTATGGACATGATGCTGCAAAAATCTTTCAAAACAGGTTAAATAAGAAGATTAATGAGAAAGATGTACAAAGTAAAAGAGCAACAGATTATTTCGAACATGACTTCGAATAATAAAATTAAATACTATTGACACAGGAGTCATATTTACTTATTTTTGCGCCTTAAAGTATGAAAAAAGTATTCTATTTTTCAAATTCCAGCCTCAAATTTGTCGAAATTAAAAATTTCCAAACTAGGCTACTGCTATTCCTTTTTATATCAACAATTATTCTTACATCTTTAGTGGTCGGTGGTTACTATTTAGTGGACTCATTTGTAAACTCCACGGTAAGTGTTGCTACACTTAAAAGAGAGAATAAGGAACTTAAAAAGAAATTGATGGAAGTCGCCTATAGCTATGAGCAGTTAAGGACAGGAATTGACAGCCTGATCAAATTGAATGATGAGCTTCGAATTACATCTAATCTTCCACCAATCTCCAAGGATGAACGCTTAATAGGTGTGGGTGGCAGCGATAAGTATTTTGCATCCGGAGTTTTTGGAGTTATAAGTCCCGATTTAAATGATGCTCTAACAACAGTAGATGAATTAACAAGAAAACTGGAATTTGAAAAGGCGCAGTTCCAGGAAATATCAGGACAAATAGAATATAACACAGAATTATTTGAATGTATACCTGCAATCATTCCTGTTTTTGGTGATTATTCATATAATAGTTATGGCATGCGAATTCATCCAATTTTACAGCAAAGAAGATTTCATAGTGGAATAGATATTATCGTCGATACCGGAACACCCGTTTATGCTTCGGGTAAAGGTAAAGTTATATTTGTTGGACGAAGAGGTGGATATGGATTGGAAATCGTAATTGATCATGGATTTGGATACAGAACAGTTTATGCTCATTTGTCCAAAGAGTTAGTTAAGAAGGGCCAAAAAGTATCCAGAGGAGAGGTAATTGCTAAATCAGGAAACTCAGGGCTATCCTCTGGTCCTCATTTGCATTATGAGGTTCAACATAACGGAACAAAATTAAATCCCGTTGATTTTTTCTTTGATGATGTAAATTTCTTCGAGTTGTCAAAAAAATAAATAAACCAATCTTACAAAGATTATGATCTGGACAGTTGAACTAGCTGCCTATTTAGATGATGCACCATGGCCAGCAGCCAAAGATGAATTAATAGAATATGCAGAAAGAATCGGTGCACCATATGAAGTGATTGAAAATCTAAAGGAACTCGAGGATTCGGATGAACCTTATGAAACTATCGAAGACATTTGGCCAGATTATCCTTCAGATGAAGACTTCTTTTATAACGAAGATGAATTCTAATAAGCGCCGGGGACGCTTTTTTTATGACTGAAATTAACCAATTTCTGAAGGAAATATATGGTCACTCCAAAGCAAAAAATTTACTCTCAGGATTTTTAACCTCCGGAAAAATTCCACACGCATTACTATTCTCCGGCATTAATGGAATTGGAAAAGATCACCTTGCAGTAAGATTTGCTCAGACAATCAACTCAATCGGGATTAAAGATTCAGCAGCATTTAACGTTATTAATTCGAAGATTAATAATCTCGAAGAACCCTATATAAAATATATAATTCCACTTCCAAGATCTAAGAATGAAACTGACGAAACCGGACCTACAGAAAAATTTACAGAAGATGAAATTGAATTGCTAAGGGAAGAACTTCAGAAAAAAATTAAGAATCCCTATTACAAATTTATTTTACCAAAAGCCAATAACATAAAAATCAGTAGCATAAGAGACATTAAAAAATTTTTATCTTTTGACTTCAGTGAACTAAAATATAGACTCATAATTATTTCGGATGCACACCTGATGAATGAGGAAGCACAAAACGCATTACTTAAAAATCTTGAGGAACCTCCGGCTAACGTTATTTTTATACTTACGACAGCTCAACCTTCGATGTTACAGGAAACAATCTTATCCAGATGCTGGAGAATTAATTTGGAACCATTAAGTAATGAAGATTTGGCATCTGTTTTAACTGAGCATTTTAAAATGGATGAAAAACTAGCAGAAAGCATTGCGCCATTTGCCGGGGGTTCAGTTCAAACCGCTGTAAAACTTTATGAAATGGACTTTATCAACCTCAGAGAAAAAACGATTTCAATACTCAGAAATTCATTCGGTAGAAAATTTCACACAGCATTTGAGGAATTGAATTCACTTTTAGCTGATGAACCGGCAGAAAACTTACAGATGATTATAAAAATGATTGTAACATGGATTAATGATTTAAATAGATATAGATTTAATTCTAATACGTTATTCTACAAAGACCATCTGGAAACGTTACAGAAATTTCATCAGAAATTTCCGGACAGAGAATTAAATGATGCATCATTTATGCTTGACAACCTCTCAACATTAATAAAAAAGAACATTTATATTAATCTTCTTACGTCAAATCTAGTCTTTCAGTTATCAAATATTGTAACTGCAAAGTCTGCTTAATAACCCTGCATCTATCATCTGAAAATAATCCCTGTTTCTTTCAGTTAATTTTTTTAATTTGTAACTACTTAATTTTACAAAAAACAAGAGTTAGTTATGAAAAAAGTAGTAATAACTTCAGCTAAGAGAACACCAATTGGTTCATTTGGTGGAGCGCTATCAATAATTTCTGCTTCACAATTAGGAAGTATCGCTATAAAAGCTGTTATTGAAGATTCCGGAATAAATCCGGAATTAGTTGATGAAGTTATCTTTGGAAATGTGTTGACTGCAGGTCAAGGTCAGGCACCTGCAAGACAAGCAGCGATATTTGCCGGACTGCCTGCAAAAACTGAGTGTATGACAATCAATAAGATGTGTGGGAGCGGTTTAAAAGCTGTTATGCTCGCTCAACAAGCAATTCAAAATGGAGATGCAGAAATTATTGTTGCTGGCGGACAGGAAAGTATGAGCAGTGCACCTTATATATTGGATAAAGCGAGGAGCGGTTACAGGCTGGGGGATGGACTGATTGTCGATTCAATGATCAAGGACGGATTGTGGGATGTTTACAACAACATTCATATGGGAAATTGCGCTGAAGCCTGTGCAAAAGATTTTAAATTCACGCGAGAAGAATTGGATGAATTTGCAATAAATTCTTACAAAAAAGCAATTGATGCCCAGAGATCTGGAAAATTCAAAGCTGAAATAGTAGGTGTGAAGATAAAAGATAAAAAAGGGGAGTCGGTTGTTGATACAGATGAAGAGCCGGGGAAAGTTAATTTTGAAAAAATATCATCCCTTAAACCTGTCTTCGATAAGAATGGTGTTGTTACTGCTGCTAATGCATCCAGTATTAATGACGGAGCTGCTGCGCTTTTAGTTATGAGCGAAGAAAAAGCTAAAGATTTAAAACTCAAACCTTTGGTTGAGATTGTAGCTCAATCTTCTGCAGCCAGGGCTCCTATTGAATTTACAATCGCACCGACTGATGCGATAAACAAAGTACTGCTGAAAGCTGGATTAAAGATCTGGGAAATAGATTTATTCGAAATCAACGAAGCATTCGCGGTGGTTTCTTTAGCTAACAATAAACTACTTGGGCTTGATCCATCGAAGATAAACGTTAATGGAGGTGCTGTCGCTTTGGGTCATCCGATTGGAGCAAGCGGTGCCAGAATTTTAGTTACTTTAATTTATGAGATGATAAAACGAGCTTCAAAGTACGGACTGGCTTCATTATGTATTGGCGGAGGTGAAGCCTCTGCATTAATCGTTAAAAACTCTAATATATAATAAGGGGGATCAATAATGGAAATTAAAAAAGTCTCTGTGATTGGTGGTGGTACAATGGGTAATGGTATCGTTCATGTATTTGCAATGAACGGTTATCAGGTAAACCTGATTGAAATGAATCAATCGCTTGCAGATAAAGCGCTGCAAAACATTTCTAATAATTTAGACAGACAAATTGCAAAAGAAATTTTGACTTCCACTGATAAAGAAAGCATCCTATCAAGAATATTTAAAGTAACTGGAATCGAAAATACTCCCAGAGATACAGACCTAATTATTGAAGCTATCTTTGAGAATAAAGAATCTAAGCTCAATGTTTTTAAAGATTTAAATGTTATAGTTAAATCAGATTCTATTTTTGCTTCAAATACTTCCTCAATTTCAATAACAGAATTATCGGCTAAAACCAGACCCGACAAATTTATTGGAATGCACTTTATGAATCCTGTACCGATAATGAAACTAGTTGAAATTATTCGAGGTTATTCAACAAGTGATAATACGTTTGGTATAATAAAGGAACTCACAGCAAAGATCGGTAAGACTCCTGTAGAAGTATTTGATTATCCGGGATTTGTTTCCAACAGAATATTAATGCCAATGATTAATGAAGCAATCTTTGCATTAATGGAAGGTGTTGCATCCAAAGAAGACATTGACACGGTGATGAAACTGGGAATGAATCATCCCATGGGTCCGCTTACATTAGCTGATTTTATCGGACTGGATGTCTGTCTGGCAATAATGGATGTTTTATATAACGGGTTTAATGATTCAAAATACAGAGCCTGTCCATTGTTGAAAAAGATGGTTGCGGCAAACAAGCTTGGGAGAAAAACTGGCGAAGGATTCTATAAATATGAATAACATAAACCATCGTAATAGGCTCGAATCGAAATAATTGTCCTATAATGTATATTATGTAAACTTAATAATTTCTTATTTTAGCTGGCACTCAATCTCAACGAATAAATAGTATGGCTACGGTAATTCCCAGTGCTAACGATATACTCTCTATTTTTTTCACTTACTCATAAAATTTTTCGAAACCCAATTTATTTTTTCCTCAATTCGTCTTTATCTTGCTCCGGTCTATTAAATCTCGAAGCGTTTAAAGATATTGTGCTTCGGTTTTAACAAAACATCTTCTAATCTGAACATTTTTAATTGAACATCGCTTCAATGAATGAATTAGAATCAAAATTCATTAAGTCTTCGAGACCTTCACCGATTCCAATATATTTCACAGGTATCTGATAGTTTGTACAAAGTTGGATAACTGCGCCGCCTTTAGCAGTTCCATCTAACTTAGTGATCACCAAACCTGTTACATTTGTTACTTTGGAAAATTCATCTAATTGAGATAGGGCATTCTGCCCAACAGTCCCGTCCAAAACCAATAAAGTTTCGTGTGGAGCTCCCGGCAGTACTTTATCGATTGCACGCTTTATTTTATTCAATTCATTCATAAGATTTGATTTACTTTGTAGTCTGCCTGCTGTATCAATAATAACAATTTCCGCATTTGAATTGATCGCATTATTAACGGCATCAAATGCCACAGAGGAAGGATCTGAACCTTGATTTTTTTTTATAATTTCGACTCCAGCACGTTGTGCCCAAATTTCTAATTGTTCATTTGCCGCTGCCCGGAATGTATCTGCAGCCCCTATGATAACTTTGTTTCCTGCCATGCGGTAGTTGTAAGCCAACTTTCCAATCGTAGTAGTCTTCCCTACCCCATTTACACCAACAATTAGAATTACATACGGTTTGATTTCGGATGAGTCATAAACTTTTGATTTATTATTTACATTTAAAATATTGATTAATTCATCTTTGATAATCCTGGTAATCGAATCTCCTGATCTATCCTGAACTTCTTTCAATTTAACTTGGACATTTTCGATCAGCTTTTCTGTAGTTTTATATCCAATGTCGGAGGAGATCAATACCTCTTCAAGTTCATTAATAATTGATTCATCAATCACAACTTTACCGGTGATTGTCTCAGTTATGGAGTTAACAATTTTAGATCGGGTTTTACTTAATCCGTTTTTAAGCTTGTCAAAATTAATATTTTTAAACAGTTTCATTTTTGACACTTCTCAAACGTTTTGCTGCAATTGCCAGATAAGAAATGAAAGATATTACTATTAGTACAATGCTTGAATAATAAAATGCGAAATAAAAATATTCTTCTTTATTTAAACCAAGGATAGTGAATAGAATAACCAAAGAGATAGTTATAACTGTTATTTTACCTAATTTGTTCGAAGGAATTACCGATCCGATTTTTCTGGTTAAAAATACTCCACCGACAAGTATTAAAAAGTCCCTGCTTACTATAAGAATAAAATAATATTGAGGTAATTCACCAATTAAAAAAAGCTTTATAATTATTATTCCTATCACAACCTTATCTGCAAGAGGATCGACAACTTTACCAAGCTCACTCACCTGGTTTAATTTCCTTGCAAGATAACCATCGAGTATATCAGTGAAGGCTGCAAAGAGACACAATCCCGCAGTAAAATATCTTACTGACTGCTGATCAAAATTATCAAGTAGTATCCAAAATGGAATTGCTAACGTTAAGCGAAAAATGCTTAACAAATTTGAAACTTTAAATAAATCTTTTAATTGCATTGTTAACGGACAACCGCAAACTTTCCGATTTTTTCTTCACCTTCATTACTTTGCTCATCGAGCTTCACAATCCTGTAAATATAAACACCGCTGGAAAAATCATTTCCGGAGTAATCCTGCAAATCGAAAGTAATTCCTCCGTTACCATCAGTTTCTTCAATTTCATTCATTTGTTTTCCATTTAAACTCCAAATGGTAATCTTTGACCTTTGCGGAAGGTTTGCAAAAGTTAAGGTTCCTTCCCCTTTACTTTGAGATACCGGGTTCGGGTAGACGTACACATCCGAAAGATCAGAAGCAAAGCTGGAAAGAACCAGGTAGCTGCCTGCCCCATCGTTTATCGGAATACTTCCTGTTGCAACCGATGATTGAACATTTTGAATTCTTAGAACGTATTCTCTTCCAATAGAACCAACTGGCTTTTGTCCCTTCAAATTTAAGTAGACAACTCGTTTATCTCTGTCATCAACTCTTATCGAAGTGACTTTGTTATCCGGTTCAAATACATAATTGTCAGCAATGAGAACTCCAGTCTCATCAACCTCAAGATTAAAAACTATTCTGATTTCATAAGCGTTGAT
>DATDOL010000081.1:0-2951 GCA_035293265.1 Ignavibacteriaceae bacterium
CTTTTTGTTCTGCTGCCGGTTTCACTTCAGATTTTTTTGGTGAGGTGAGTTTTCTGGCAGTATCGCCGTGAGATTTCATCACTTGATTAAGTGCTTTTAATACCGGTGGATTTTCCGGAAATAATCTACCGCATTCATCAATTATCTGCAAAAGAATTTTTTCAGCTTCTAAAATTTCATTTACGTTTGTAGAAATGATCTGTTCTCTTTCAACCAGTTTGGTGAACCTGGATGCATTTATAAATTGAATAGCTTTGCTTCGGTGTTGAATATTGGAAGGATGAAGTTCATTCCCGAATTTTTTTAATGTCTGATATATAATATCCAATCCATCACGCAAACCTTTAACTTTTTCCGTCCGGAACAATGCAAAACACAACCAGGCAGCAACTTTTATGTCTTTACTCTTTTCCTTTAATATTATATCAGAAAATTCAATACACTTTTTGTAATCGGGAGATGTTTTAGGAATCTCCATATTTAATTTGAAATATTCTTCCTCATTGCTTGCATCAATACCGACGGGCGAATCGACAGAAATGGGTTCAAGATATTCCTGAACAAATTCAGAGATTACTATTTCTTCAGTTTCAGGCATATGATATTTAGAGGAAATTGAATCTATTAAAAACTAATTAAGATTATCTTTAATTGAAACTAATAAATCAGCAAGCGAAATATTAATATCGACCATGGCTGTTTCTTTAAAGATACTATCAGGTTTTCGTGAAAAGTTATCGTCGTTATTTTTTAGTTCGGACTGTTCAGAATAAATCAAATCAATGAAGTTTGACGGAGTTGGCTTCTGGAAGAAAAGATATAATACAACATAGTTATCTTTTCTCCTTTTCCAGAATAATGCTGGGAATAAACTGTACCTTGAAAATATTTTCAGCATCAATTCTGTGCAGAAGCTTAAGTTCATTATTTCATTTTGTTCATCAGATTCAAATGATATTCTCACTGCTGCTGAGTTTTCAAGATATGAAAGATTTTTATTTATAAGATTATTAAGCGAACATTTGTCGGGTTCATGAAGGTTATCCATTTGTAAATCGAAAAAGTATTCAATTGAATTTTTTGAAAGATATTCTCTGTATAACTCGGAATTTGAATTCTGTAGAGAGGAAGCAAATGAAAAATTACTTAACTGTGATTTCATCTTTGAGAGGTCGTCGTTCTGAAAGTTATTTTGAAATATTGATTTAAAAGATTCATAAACTCCGCTAAATTTTAGTGCAAAAGATTGAACCGGCAATTCATTAGTGAAATCCTTTTTGACATTTCCGAATAAAATGAAAGGAAAACTTCTTCCGCTTTTATCATTACTAGGACAAATGATTCCCAGCATTATTTTATCCGTACCCGTAAATGGATATATGAAATTAATTTCGGAAGTATTTTCATAATAATTCTTCCATTCATTTCTAAATTTTAATTTAGCAAGAGCTAATCCTTCCTGGAGCCAATAATCAAGAATACTAATTTCACTTCCGCTAGCATTAAATTTCACGAAATCAGCAAACTTCGGAAGCTTTCCAAAGAAACCAGCAGTCAAAATATGATCATCAATAGCATTCAAATTGAATAAATCAGTTTATTTTGCCCGGCAGTTTGAATGATTTAAAGAAATTTGCCGTAAACGGATTTCGCGAGCTTGCTGCGCTCAATGTGTAACTGACGGTTACGTCGTAAAAATTATCTTTGTAAAAAGTCCAGTTAAAAGCAAACTGTGATGCTGATTCTGCACGTATTGAAGAAGCATCAACGAGTAGCCGGAATAGTGCCCATTCACCATCAAATGATTTTGTTTCCGAAGTGCCGTAGTCACTCAAAGTAATGTTCATTCTTGAACCGGGTTGTCCGCGTGTACCAGGCCAGGTAAAATCAGACCAGAACGTTGAACCCATCTTATATGTATCTTCAACACCATCCAGCCTTAAATAAACCTGGATAACAGTTGGTTTTTTTCCGGCAATTGATTTAGAAACCGGAAGCTGCGGCTTCAGCCGGAATGAAATACCGACATCACCGCCTTTGAACATTACGCTGCTTATTTCATCGGCTTTTTTAAGTGTATTTAATAATTCGCTGGAAATATTGATCCCCTGGTTTTCCCATTGGTTGGCTTTCCACCTGTCTTTATTTATAAATGCAGCCAATTCATCGTTAAAAAATAACCACAAAGTTCCATTCTGAGGACGGAAGAAATCAGTGAAGTCCTGGATAGGAGAATCCCCACCGCTTTGATCGAATGGAAATGAACCTGCCAAACTTTTATTAAATATATCAACTACTTTCACTTTCCATTGAAGATTTAAATATTGTGATGCATCGTTAAGGATTGCAGACCAGGTTAATTTTATCGGTTCGATAAAAAGATTTTGAAATTCAGGTGTGCTGTAAAGTGCGCCTCGCATCACCTGGAGAGATGTTGGAAATTCAACAGCTCTTTGATTCAAAACATTCACAGCATAATCTTTGGATAAATCCTGACCGCCTGTGATTGTTTCTACAGTTCCGCTAACCAATCCATATTGAGCTATAACAGCGTTCAGGTCTGCCGGTGCAGATCCGTCTTCAGCACCTAAAATAAATTTGCGTAAGCGTTTAATATCGAAGATAGCAGAGCTGCCAAAAGCTGCTTGCGTGAACGAGCTGGTTTTACCAGTATCTGCAGAAGTCTGCATATCAACTATAAATTTGGTCTCATCAGTAAATAGTTTCAGAATTAAAATTAATGGGGAATTGACAGGATCACTTAATATTTTCAAACTGTTTGCTGCAAGTGGAACACTTTCAAAACCAGTGTATTTTATGCCTTGTAAAAACCAAAGCCAGTTTTGTTTATAATCATTCAGATATAGTTCGAACAAATCTTTTTTCATCGTTTCGCTGTCAAACGCCGTCACTGATGGCTGGCTGACCTGTAATTTTCCAAGAACCCAGTC
>DATDOL010000082.1:0-2726 GCA_035293265.1 Ignavibacteriaceae bacterium
ACACAATTAGAAAATGCGGATTCATCTCACTGGAAAGTTGTTATTACACATCATCCCCCTTTTTCATCAAGCAATGAGCACGGTTCAGAACCAGCCGTTCAGTGGCCGTTTAAAGATTGGGGTGCCGATATGATTTTATCCGGACATGATCATACATATGAAAGATTAATAGTAAATGATTTGGTTTATTTTGTAAATGGCCTTGGAGGTGGTGATATTTATAATTTCGGAAACCCTGTTACCGGAAGTCAGTTTAGATATAACGCTGATTATGGAGCTATGCTTTTTGAAGTCTATAACGACAGTATAATTTGTAAATTTATTAATAGGTCAGGCTCTGTAATTGATAGTTATGAGCTACTTTTTTCCGGTATTCCTGTTGGACTTACAGAGTTTAATACATCCATTTCTGATTATAAGCTGTTCCAAAACTATCCTAATCCATTTAACTCTTCCACAAAGATTAGTTTCCAGATCCCAAAGGCTTCTAAAGTGAAAATTTCCGTTTATAATTCTTTGGGCGATGAGATCATTGAACTTCTTGATCAATATAAACAGGCTGGATTTTATGAAATAAGTTTTGACTCATTAGATCTTCCTGCTGGAAGACAAAGTTTACGAACGGGAATTTATTTTTATAAAATTTCTACACCGGAATATACAGCGGCAAAGAAAATGATTCTGTTAAAATAAAAACTCATCTCTATCAACAACTTAATCTCTTTCACGAATAGTGCATTAATATTCTTTTCTCGCAGGCTAAGCTTCGAACGTCTAATTCCGAAGAAACGTAAAAGAAAACCGCTACCCCTGACAACGATTGGTTACTTTAGTAATACCATCTTTTTAGTCTGAACAAAATCACCCGCATAAATCTTGTAAAGATATATACCTGAGGCTAATGATAAAGCATTAAACTCAACTTCATAGTGACCGGGTTTCATAATTTCATTTTTTAGCTCTTGAACTTTTTCACCAAGAATATTAAATACGATAAGATTAACCTGTGTTTCTTTTGCAATTGAGAATTTTATTAATGTATTCGGATTAAACGGATTTGGGTAATTCTGATATAATTCATACGAAACGGGTAACTGTCCTGTTATTCTTCCTGTTACTTCTATTGATGTTATTAAATTATTTATTATCCTTATCTCTTCTCCATTATTCAATTCTTCATTCAGTATCTCTCCATTTATCTTATCTCTTACTGTTAAATTTATTCCTTCTGCTTTTATAGTAATCGGATAATTATCTGAACGTATTAGTATTTCTATTACACTGCTTAAATCTTCCACAAATTTTCCACTACCATACCTTGCGTCAAACATTCCACTCGGAGGAATTGGCGGCAGTTCATACTGTCCTAATTCTATTTCTTCTTCTGACGCATAGAGAGTGATACTCTTACCTTCATTGTCGCTTATCTTTATCTTTCCCCACTCCTGCTCTACCTCAGCTATTAGCCCTTCCTCTATATCTTTTGACAATGCACCGCTGTTAAGATTAAGTATTCCATCCGATGTTACCCTTACCCAGTATCCTTTGCCTGCCTTCAGCGTGTCTGCTATGTAATAGCCATCTTCATATCCGAAAAAGTATGTGGCTATTATTCCTGGTGGTGTTGTTGTCAGCTGACTAACAGGTAAATCTTTTTCATAAACACCAAACAAGTTCCATCCTGTCTCTACTTGTAATGTATCTCCTAATGTCACACCACATATTTGTATTTCTTCATTCCCACCAAACTTCAGCCAATATCCAACCCCTGCGATCAGCGTGTCTTCCATTACATAACCATTCTCATAACCATATGCAAAAGAAGTAGCTGTTGGATATAAACTGCCTAATGCCATATCTTCTGCAAGGTATGGTACCGAAATCATATTCCATTCATTGTTTACTGAGACTACTGAACAGAATTCTCCCTTGTAGTTTATATTAAGGGATGTGATGGCTGGATTTGTAAGTACATAACTACTCTGATTTTTCATATTTACGTTTACAATGGAACCATTTATTCTATCCTTTAAATAAATTGTTCCGGCAGGGAAACTCAGACTATCCCAACTAAATATCATAGGGTAACCTGCTGAGCCAGGCTGAAATGTCATAGTCCAGGTAATTTCCGTTTTATTGCTATCTCTTAAATCCTTAAATGAACTTACTTGCGGAATAGTAGGCAAAATAAATCTTGAATCGAAGACACTCGGTGGTGGGGGTGGTGGAAGTTCATACTCACCAAGCGATGCATCAATACTATCTGTTGCATCCACATGCTGACCAAATATTAAGACTTCTGACGATTCCATTCCTCCTGCATCTTCTACAATTATTTGGTTTGTCCAAACAGTTAGTGGAGAAGGCTCAGTTGAATATTTGAACATTGTACCATTCATTCCACCAATCCAGCCCGTGTTTTCATTTATAAAACAGAGTGAAGTTAAATCATTTTCTGTTACCCCTTCATAAAATGACCAATTATTCCCTAAATCGGTTGTATTAATTATTGTTCCGTTAGAGCCAGCAATCCAAATAGTGGTTGAATTTGTGAATCCAACCGCAGTGAGTGCTTCTGTAGTACCAACAATTTGTAAAATCCAGTTCTCACCGCTGTTAGTTGACAATAAGACTGTCCCACTAGTTCCTACACACATTCCTAAATTCGAGTTATAGAATTTTACGCTGTTCAAATCATTTGTCGTTCCGCTTGTTTTAGAAACCCA
>DATDOL010000083.1:0-21182 GCA_035293265.1 Ignavibacteriaceae bacterium
CACGATCAGTAATGTCATATTTACCTCAAATTAAATTAGAATTAAAAATCCCCCGATTTTATATTCTGATAATCTTAAGTAACACTTATAGTCTTTGATAACAATTTAATATGATGACCAATTTTACTCCGTTCTAATCCATAATCATTCTTAAAAATGAAGAGCTTTCATCGTCGTCGTCGTCGGACTTTTTTTCTGAATCTTTCTTTTCACTTTTTTCCTTTGCCCAGCTGTAGCGGGAAGATTCAGCGGCAAAGCTGTTCTCTGATTTTTCATCTTCATCATCAATTTGAGTTGATGGACTTTTAACACGAAGAATTGTTGGAACTTCCAAATCCTGTTTATCAACCCTATCGCTGTCCAGAAAGTTGAAGCCGCTTCTCAAACTTAGCTGCTCGCCTGGTTTTCTGTTCTGCACTTTTAAAGCGTGACCCGGAAAAGATTTTCGGCCGGCATCAAATCCTGTTGCAATTACTGTGTAAGAAACGTAATCGTTCATTTCTTCTTTTCTAACACATCCGAATATGACATTTGCTTCTTCACCCGCTGCTTCAAATATTACATTATTTCCCTCGTTGATCTCCTGCATTGTAATATTACTCGAACCGGTTACATTCAACAGGACACTCTTAGCACCTTTTATATTCACTCCTTCAAGCAGGGGACTGGAGATTGCTTTTTGAGCTGCTTCAATAGCCCTGTTTTCACCGCTTGCTATACCGCATCCCATTAAAGCTTCACCGCTTTGATTCATAACAGCTCGAACATCAGCAAAGTCAACGTTTATTAATCCTTCAACTGTTATAATGTCGGCTATTCCGCGTGTTGCTTCATATAATACTTCATTCGGTTTATCGAAGGCTGCAAATGCATTCACGCTTCCATCAAGTATGCTTAACAATCTTTCATTTGGAATGACGATTAAGCTGTCTACATGTTTTCGCAGATCCTGTATTCCCTGTTCTGCATTGAGCATTCTTAATTTGCCCTCCCACCTGAATGGTTTGGTTACAATACCTACAACTAGAGCACCGATACTTTGTGCAACTGAAGCAACTATTGGTGCACCACCTGTTCCTGTGCCCCCGCCCATCCCGGCAGTTACAAATACCATATCGCTTCCTGACAAAATATCGGCGATTCGTTCCCGGTCTTCCTCAACTGCTTTTTTACCGATGTTCGGATCAGCACCAGCACCCAGACCGCGGGTAATTGTAGTTCCGCACTGAATTTTGTGAGTCGCTTTGTTACTCTCCAATACCTGGGCATCGGTATTAAGAACAATATATTCAACACCATCCAGTCCTCTTGAAATCATGCTGTCGATGGCATTGCAGCCGCCTCCACCTACACCTACAACTTTTAAAACTGCAGACATAGGATGTTCCCGATTGAGAGTGGCGAATTTTAACATGGTTCCTCCTTTCATTAGTTTATTATAATTCATCAAAAAACTCCTGCACTCTTTTTACCAAGTGTTTAAATTTATTTTTAGCATCTTTTTTTCTTTTTAATAAAGATTGATACTCACTGGATTTTCCTCCCGGTATTCCCCTGATCAATCCGGTAACAGTTGCAAACTCCGGGCTTTCAATTTCATTTGACAAACCAGCACCGAGATCCTGCGGAACACCGATTCTTGCAGGGAGACCAAATACTTCTTCAGCTAATTCAGTACATCCTCTGATCAAAGAACCACCGCCTGTTAAGACTATGCCTGCTTTTATTTTATTTTTATATCCTGCTGTTCTTATCTCATTATCAACGATTGTAAAAAGTTCACGCATCCTTAAACTTATAATTTGAGTAAGCAGGCTTATTGGAATTTTTGTATTTCCCCTGGCTCCAACTCCTCTTATAAGAATATCTTCATCTTTTATGATTGCAGTTTCAGTTGCATATCCAAAATCTTTTTTCAGCTTTTCTGCCTCTTCGCTAATTACACCAAGCGATTCACGTATATCATTCGTAACCTGGTTACCGGCTATGCCGATAACCTTAGTATGCTTGATTGCTTTTTTATGAATGATAGCTATGTCGGTTGTGCCGCCGCCAACATCGATTAACGCAACACCGAGGTCTTTCTCACTTTCTTCTAATACAGAACTGCTTGATGCAATTGGCTGTAGAATGTAATCCTTAACTTTATATCCTGCTCTTTCAACTGATTTTTTTATATTCTGAATTGCCGGAATAGATGCAAGAACTACATGATTGCTTGCTTCTAATCTTGATCCTGACATTCCAATCGGGTTTTCAATTCCAGACTGATGATCAACAGAAAATTCTTCAGGAATTATGTGAAGTATTTGTCGATCAGATGGAATGCGTATCGTTCTAACATCAGCTTCAAGCCGTTCAAGATCTTTTTTTGAAATTTCTTTTTCCTCACTGCTGATAGTAACATAATTTCTGTGACGAATACTTGTTATGTGCTCACCGGCAACTCCCACATTCAATGCTGTAACAGTTATTCCTGCACGGTTTGAAGCAACAGAAAGAGCGGTTTTAATCGCTTCAGCCGTTTTTCCGATATTTGCAACCAATCCTTTGTGCAATCCTTCAGAAGGTGCAACTCCAAATCCAAGCACATCGAACCGTTCTGATCCCTCGGTTCTTTCGGCTATAACTGCGCAAACTTTTGTCGTGCCGAGATCTAATCCTGCTATAATTTCTTTTTTCATCTGATTATTATGATTTCTCTTTTTTGCCAAGTAAAATTTGTTCTCTGAATCTTAGATCCAGGTACTCCAGTTTCGAATAAATATTTCCTGAAGATTTAATTTGATTCCATACTTCTTTTAGAGCCAGAACTTTCACTGCTTCACTTCCCCGGCCGAATATCACCGGGTAATCAAGACCAGTGAATGTCAGAATAACGTCACCGCCTTTGTGAAGATTTATTTCAGCAAGCTTGGTATACATTTCTTCATCACAGAATTTAATTGCATCAATAATCTTCAATGCTTGTATCAGTTCCGGTTTTTTTTCAAATGTAACAGCTGATTTTTTCTTGACAGCTTTTGGATTCGTAACAATAGGCAGTTCATAAAAATTTGTATTATTAAATACCGGGACCGTTTCATAATTTTCAGTTAAAAGACTGAACTTTTGGTTTTCAAAAACGACAGCCATAAAATTTCGCTCTTGCAACTCAACAAGAATTCTATCTTCACCATCAAATTCAACATCAGCTTTCACTACATACGGATGTTTTTCAAAACGGATTTTGACTGACGGCAAAGTGATGTTTAAAAGCGAGGTTGAATCGTCAAACCCGGCAAATTCAAGATAATCACTTGCCGAAAAAAGTTTATTCCCTGTTACTTCAATTCCGGAAAAATTATTCGCTTCATCAATACTGGGTGAACTAATACTTAGTGAAATAATAGTCACTGTTAAAAAAATGAATAAAAGCAAACCAAGTATTTTGCTCAATCTTTCCTTCATTTTTTTCCTTCAAGCATGTGCACAAATTTTTCACCATACTTCCATATGTCCCCGGCACCCATTGTGACAATTATATCATTGTCTTTTTTCAGCTCCATCAGCTTTCCGGGCACATCATTTTTATTTGGGAGATAAAAAACATTTTTATGTCCGAATTTTTTTGTGATATCTGCAATTAACGCACCGGTAATTCCATCAATCGGTATTTCTCTTGCCGGATAAACATCTGTGCAAATAAATACATCTGTGTTAAGAAATGATCTTCCGAATTCCTGGTAAAAGTCTCGCGTGCGTGAAAATAGATGCGGCTGGAACACTGCAACTAATCTTCTGTCCCATGCAGCCCGAATTCCATCCAATGTGGCTGTGGTTTCTGTCGGATGATGAGCATAATCATCAAGCACAAGAACTTCCTTATCATATTTTTTCTCAAACCGTCTGTAAACTCCTGTGAATTTTTCCAGCGCTTTTTTAACGACCTCAAACTTGATCCCCAATTCCATTCCGATTGTCACTGCAACCAGCGAGTTTTTTACGTAGTGAACACCAGGAATATTCAGTTTAATTCGTCCGAGTTTTTTCCCTTTATACTGCAATGTGTACTCACTGCTGAATCCCTTGTAAGTTATATCAAATGCACGAACATTAGCCTGAGTTGTTGTACCATATGTAAAAATCGTTTTGTTGATTTGAGGAATAATATCCTGTAATGCAGGTTCATCGAGGCATAGAACAACAAATCCATAAAACGGAACTTTGTTTGCAAACTCAATGAATGCAGTTTTGATATCATCAAGATCTTTATAGGTATCAAGATGTTCACTTTCGAGTGTTGTGATTGCAGCAATAGTTGGAGTAAGTTTCAAAAAAGTCCTGTCGAATTCATCAGCTTCAACAACAATAAATTCGCCATTTCCTAATCTTGCATTAGTTCCTCCAAGCCCGCTAAGTTTTCCTCCGACGATGATTGTCGGATCGATCCCGCCTTCAGTCAAAGTTAAACCAACCATTGAAGTTGTTGTGGTTTTTCCGTGTGTGCCTGCAATGCCAATCCCATATTTCATCCGCATAGTTTCAGCAAGCATTTCAGCTCTTTTAATAATCGGAATTTTTTTTTCCACTGCCGCTTTAACTTCTGGGTTTTCGATGTTTACTGCTGATGAATAAACCAGTACATCTGCGTCGTTCAGATTATCAGGCGAGTGACCTTCATAAATCTTGATTCCTAGTTTTACCAGCCTGTTGGTAACTTCAGAAAATGCGAGATCAGAACCTGATATTTCAAAACCCTGGTTAAGAAGTATTTCTGCGATACCGCTCATTCCAATTCCGCCGATTCCTACAAAGTGTACTTTTTTTATGTTCTTAAACAATTATTTGTTCTCTATTTTTGATTTCAATTCTTCAAACCTTGCCAACAACTCATCCTGGTTTTCATAATCTGAAATTCTGATTACTATGGGTCTGATTCTTGAATTAATTTTTATCCTTATCGTTCTAAAAGCTCTTGAATTAATTGCTCTTCTCTGCCTTGAAAATCTTATCTGATTTATTTTATCAATATTGAACGATCGCGTTTTGAACCTGTCGATGAATGAGATTTTATTTTCGCTGAACTCTATGTGCTTGTTGATAAATAAATTATAAACCAGCGCTACAACTGATACAAATACGATTATTGCAAGGAAGTACAGTACCGGATCCTGAATAACCAAGGTGTAAGATTGCTCAACAAATTCACCGCGGATAACAAGATACAGCACAAACACAATCAGGTATATTATCGTTGATTGATAATAAAACGATGTGTTATATCTGAAAGTATTTATTCCATTCCCTTTTGTAGAACTCATATTCTCTCGCAATATTTTATTGCATTAACAGCAATAATTTTTGCTGCATCCGGTTTAGCCAGTGACAACGCATTACTTTTCAATTCATTTAATTTTGTCTCGTTCGAAATAGTGCTTACTGTGGTTTGATAAAGATTTTCAGCAAGGTTTTTATCTTCCAGTAATACAGATGCTGACTGATCTGAAAGAGATTTTGCATTATGGTATTGATGATCTTCAGCAACATTTGGTGAAGGAACCAGAATAGAAGGTTTACCCAACACCAACAGCTCAGCAATAGTAGTTGCGCCGGCTCTTGCGAGAACCAAATCACTTGCAGAATAAGCTGCATTCATATCCTCGATAAAATCGAACACTTTTATGTTTGCTGATTTTAATTGTTTGTATTGATCAAAATAAATTTTTCCGGTTTGCCAGATTACCTGTATCCAATTCTCTTCCAATCGTTTGATAACACCGGCAACTGCTTTATTTATTGAATACGCACCTAAACTGCCGCCTAATACCAAAAGAGTTTTTTTTGAATCTGTTAAATCGAATTTTTTTAATGCTTCATTCCTTGAAACCGAACCAAGGTTTTTTCTTACAGGGTTGCCTGTTATAAAAAGGATATTCTTCCTTCTTAAATATTTTTTAGATTCCTCAAAACTGAGATGAACTTCATCAGCATATTTTTCCAGCAGCCGGGTTGTTAAACCGGGATAACTGTTCTGTTCGAGTAAAATAATTTTCGATCCCGTAAGTGATGCGCTCCATAATGCTGGACCAGAAACATATCCGCCTGAACCAATTGCAACAGCCGGTTTAAATAATATATTAATTACGATTGATTGCACAGATGACACAAAGAGTTTCAATGGAAATAATATATTTTCTAATGATAATTTTCTTTTAATACCGCTGATCCAAATACTTTTAAAATTATAACCAAGAGTCGGAATCACTTTTCCTTCAATCTTGGATTTAGTTCCTACAAACAATATTTCTGCTTCCGGTTTCATTTCTTTAATCTGTTGTGCAACTGCAACCGCTGGAAACAAATGTCCGCCTGTTCCTCCCCCTGCAAATAAAATCCTGTAATTAGTTTTTGCATCATTCATACCTTAATCATTCCGGGAAATTGTTCCTTTTGCATTATCACCGTCCCTGTTTCTTGTATGATTACATTTGAAAGTGCGACATTGATGAGTATTCCAACAGAGATTCCTAAAAACAGTAAAGATGTTCCTCCGAAACTGATAAAAGGTAACGGCAATCCGGTAGTTGGTAATAAACCCGTAGTAACCGCTACGTTAACAAATGCATATGCTGTGATTGACAAAGTTATTCCGAAAGCAAGCAATTGTCCGAACTTGTCTTTAGATTTTTTTGCAATTAATATTCCTGTGAAAAAGAAAACCAGGAATCCAGATAGAACTATCATTGTTCCAATGAAGCCCATCTCCTCACCAAGAATAGCAAAAATAAAATCCCCATAAGCTTCAGGTAAGAAAAGATTATTTTGCATGCTATTGCCTGCACCAACGCCAACAATTCCGCCGCTTCCCAGACTGTAAAGTGATTGTTTCACCTGGAGATTTATATCACCCCCGTGAAAAACACTTTCAATAAATGAAAAAATTCTTGCGCGTGAATGTGAATGAAGTAAAACTGCAAGTCCGCCGACGAGCACAAAAGGTACCAGGGAAATAAAAATATGTTTGAGCCTTGCTCCTCCAACGTACATAATTGTTAATGAGACAAGTATCAGCATAATCCCGTTGCTGATATTTGGCTGCAGCATTATTAATACGGAAATAATCATGACCCATATAAATAAGTAAATAAATCCATGCCTGTAATTTTCAATAAGATTACTTTTATCATTCAGTAAAAATGCAAGATGAATAATCAAAACTAATTTTGCGATGTCAGCTGGTTGAATTGAAGTAAATCCCAGATCAAGCCATCTGCCTGCTCCTTTAATATCAGGTGCTATGAACAATGTTAACAGCAGTATAATTGCCATAAAGACTATAGCAGGTTTACTCAGGCTTCTGTAAATTTCATAAGGAACAAAACAGAACACAATCATACAAACAAATGCGAGCAGTACTTTAAAAAGATGTGAATTAAACAATGCAAATACACTGTCAAACTTTACAACGCTGTAGGTGCTGCTTGCACTCATAACGATTACTAATCCCAGAAGCATCAGGATGAATACATCGAAGAATATTATTAAAGCTAATTTTTTCATTATAAATTGTTTACTGCGTTTTTAAAAACTCTTCCTCTGTGTTCATAGTTATCGAACATATCAAAACTTGCACATGCCGGTGAAAGAAGAACGACATCACCTTCACGGGCTTCGCTAAGGGATGCGGAAGCCACCTCCTCTAACGATTCTTTAATTTCAACTTTTACAAATGAATGAAAGAAGTTGAAAACTTTTTCTGCTGAAGAACCGATGGCATAAATTTTTTGGACTTTATCAATAATAAGCTGTTTAATCTTTTCATAATCATTTCCCTTATCCTGCCCACCGAGAATTAAAAAGATCGGTTCGCTGAAACTTCTTAAAGCATACCAGACTGAATCAACATTTGTCGCTTTCGAATCATTGATAAATTTTATTCCGTCTATTTCCCTAACAAATTCAAGTCTGTGCTCAACACCCTGAAATGTCTTTAAAGCTTCTTTCAGTCCTTCGTTGTGGAGATCAAATATTTTTGCAATGATAATTACCGCCATCGCATTTGCTACATTATGTTCTCCCCTTATTGTAATGTCATCAATCGAACAGCAAAAAATTTCTGAATTATTTTTTTTGCTGATAATTTGATTTCCCGTAACATAACACCCATTCTGTTGTTCTTCATTTAATGAAAAGAGAAACGATTTACTCTTATAGCCACTTAAAAATTTTAAAGTTGTTTCATCATCCCCGTTCACAACCAAGTAATCATTCTGGTCCTGATTTTCATAAATCCTCTGCTTTGACAGTGCATATTTCTCAACACTGTTTTCGTACCTGTTGAGATGGTCAGGAGTAATATTTAATATTACGGCCACAACCGGTTTAAACTTTTCTATCAGATCGAGTTGAAAACTTGAAACTTCCAGAACAACAAACTCATTTTCTTTAACATCGGATGCAATTTCTGAGAATGCCAGACCTATGTTTCCTGCGACATAAGTTTTTTTTCGGCAGCTTTCAAAAACATGTCCGCATAAGCTGGTTGTTGTTGTTTTACCATTTGTTCCTGTAATTGCAATAATTTTTCCTTTACAAAATCTCGATGCCAGCTCAACTTCGCTGAACATTTTTATTCTTTTGTTTTTTGCTTTTTTGATTACTTCTGCATCAGCAGGAACCCCGGGACTGATAATCATAAAATCACAATCAAAGATTTTTTCTGAATGTTTCCCGGTTTCGTATTCTATATTCTCGATTGATAAGACATTAACAGATTCTTTCAATTTTTCGTCACTTCCAGAATCACTGACAAATGGAATTCCACCCATTTTTTTTATTAATCTTGCTGCACCGATTCCGCTTCTAGCAGCACCAATAACCGATATTTTTTTATCCAATAAATCCATCATCTTATCTTAAATGAAACGAGACTTACAATTGCAAGTATGATTGCAATAATGTAAAACCTGACAACTATTTTTGGTTCCGGCCAGCCTTTCATCTCAAAGTGATGATGAATTGGCGCCATTTTAAAAACTCTTCTTCCTTCTCCATACTTCTTCTTTGTGTATTTGAAATAAAGTCTTTGAATTATAACCGAAATGGTTTCCATAAAAAAAATCCCGCCGAGAATGGGGATGAATAATTCCTTCTTTATAAGTACAGCTAAAATTCCGAAAGCTCCTCCTAATGCGAGTGAACCGGTATCACCCATAAAAACCTGAGCCGGGTATGTGTTGAACCACAAAAATCCAAGTGAAGCGCCAACAAGTGCAGCAACAAACACGGTCAGTTCACCCGAGCCGGGGAGATGAATTATGTCCAGGTAATCTGCAAATATTATATTGCCGCTGACATAGCTGAGAATCGCAAGCGCAATCATTACAATTACAATTACCCCGATTGCTAACCCATCCAAGCCATCAGTAAGGTTAACAGCGTTTGAGGTGGCTGTCACAATAAAAATAACCGCAGGGATATATAAAAAAGACAAATCCAGGTTTACATTTTTTAGAAATGGAACGGTTGTTAATGTATTATAACCTGAAAACTCCGGTGAAAAATAAATCACGCACCCCACTATCAATCCAATTGAAACCTGTCCAAGCAATTTATAGCGTACAACCAATCCATTCCGAAATTTCTTCACAACTTTCAGATAGTCGTCAAGAAAGCCTACACCACCAAGCCAAACAGTCCCGGCAAGAATTAATATTACATAAGTGCTTCTCAAATCACCCCAAAGAAGCACCGGGATGATAACTGAAAAAATAATAATCAATCCTCCCATTGTTGGTGTACCTGTTTTGGACCAATGAAATTTTGGACCATCTTCTTTTTTTGCTTCGCCCAATTGATTTTTACTTAAAATTTTTATGATTTTAGGACCAAGCCAGAACGCAATTACAAGCCCAGTAATGGCGGCGGCGGCAGACCTGAATGTTAAAAATCTGAAAATATCAAATCCCGGCGGATTATAAACTTTATTTATGTAATCAAATAAATAGTAAAGCATTATCTTCCGGTTTTTTCCTTTATTGCCAGTACGAATTCTTCCATATGCATTCCGCGTGAACCTTTAACAAGAATAACTGCATTTCGAAAATCATATTTTTTTAAAAAATCTTTTAATTGATTCCGTGAATTAAAATGTCTTTTGATTAGCTTCTTCTCTGGAAGCGAATCATTTAAATATTGCATCGTTTTACCAATAGAGTAAACTTCATTTATCCTATTTTGTTGAATAACATTTTTGAGATTTTTGTGAAATTTTATTTCATCCTTTCCAAGCTCGAACATATCACCCAGAATAATGATTTTTTTCGTTCGGGTTTTTATTTTGGCGACTAATTCAATTGCAGCTTTTGTTGAATCAGGGTTTGCATTGTATGTGTCATCAATCAAAGTAAAATTTTTAAAATGTTTTACATCCAATCTTCCGGGTAATATTTTTATTTTATCTGTTCCTTTTTTGATTTGCGAAACATTCAATCCAAGATGTAATGCAATTGTTGAAGCCGTAAGAAAATTCCGTGCATTGATTTCACCATATACTGGTAAAACTTTATTGAATTTCCCCATCTTAGAATTCACCTTTATTTCCGGTTTTCCTTCCTGAGAAAATCCTGAAATCTTTCCATTAACATCTGCCTGCCTGATGAATCCGTAAGTAACTCTGTTCAGATAATTTTCACAGTATCTCTTTAAAAGAGGATCGTCATAATTCAGAAATATTTTACCATTCCTCTTTATTGTTTCATCAAGCAAAGCAGATTTTTCTTTCAGAACTCCTTTTTTGTCTTTCAGAAATTCGATATGAGAGTTGCCTATGTTGGTAATTAAAGCATAATCCGGCTCAAGTATTTTTGCTGAATATGATATTTCACCAAAGTGGTTTGTGCCGACTTCTGCTATCAAAACTTCATGGTCTGCAGTTGTACTGAGAATCGTCAGCGGAACCCCGATATGATTATTATTATTCAATTCTGTTTTATTCACTTTAAATTTTTCTGAAAGCAAAGCAGCTAATATTTCTTTTGTAGAAGTTTTTCCCGAACTACCTGTTATTCCAATAACTTTAGCATTAATTTTTTTTCGCCAGTTGTTAGCAATATGTCCAAGAGATTTAATTGTATTTTCAACAGTTATAACCGGAACATTTACTTCGTCAAAATCTTTATATCTATTTCTATCAATCAGGATAGCAGCAGCATCGTTTTGCAGTGCAGCATTGATGAAATTATGACCATCCAGATTATTACCCTTGATTGCAATAAACAATGAACCCTTCTTAACTTTTCTCGAATCGATCGTGACATTAGTAATTGATTTAAAGTTATCAGGATTGTAAATAACGGCCGAAGGAAGATTGAAAATGTCTTTTATGTTTAGACTTATCCGTTTCAATGCTTCAAAAATTTTTCGGCGACTTCCCGATCAGAAAAGTGAGTCCTGACTCCCTTAATTTCCTGGTAATCCTCGTGTCCTTTTCCGGCAATCAACACAACAAATTTTGATGCAACAACATCCTGTATCGCTTCCCTTATTGCATCCTGCCGGTTTTCAATAACCTGATAATTATTTTTTTCAATTCCTGATTTTATATCCTCAATAATATTCAATGGATCTTCTTCGCGCGGATTATCGGAGGTAATAAAAACTTTATTGCTTAGCTCGGTTGCGATTTTTCCCATCACCGGACGTTTCAGTTTATCCCTATTCCCACCACATCCAAAAACTGTATAAATCGGAACTTCGTCTTTTGTAATTTGCTTCAACACCAGCAAGGCTTTTTCAAGACTGTCAGGAGTATGAGAATAATCAACAACTATTTTCCTCCTGCCATTTCCGAATACTTCAAATCTGCCTGGGACCTGGGGAGTGTTTTTTATTCCTGCAAGAATTGTCTCAGCATCAATTCCTGCTGACAGTGACGCTGCAAATGCTGCACAGGCATTATATGCATTGAAGTTCCCAACAAGACTTGTGTTAACCTGGTAATTTTGATTTTGAAATTTTACATTGAAAACAGTTCCGTTAAGATCATAATTGATGTTGCTGATTTGAAAATCTGAATCCAGGCCAGAACCATAAGTAAGTTTTTTTGATTTGCAATCCTTCAAAACATCAATGCTGTGAATGTCATCAGAATTATAAATCGCATAAGCATTCTCAGGTAAAGAGTCGAATAAGATTTTTTTTGAAATTAAATAGTTTTCAAAGTTTCCGTGAAAATCCAGGTGTTCCGGGGTTATATTTGTAAAGATTGCAGTATTAAAATTAATTTCAGCAACTCTCTTCAGTGCCAGCGAATGAGATGACACCTCCATAACAGTATGACTGCAACCGGCATCTATCATTTGCACAAATAATTTATTCAGGTCTATTGATTCAGGTGTGGTTAGTTTCGATTCAATTTTCTCACTACCGATATAATTTGCTATTGTACCTGTCAAACCTGTTTTAAACCCAGCTGTTTCCAAAATCGATTTAATATAATATGCAGTTGTTGTTTTACCGTTTGTTCCTGTTATTCCGAAAAGATTTAATTTTTTTGACGGCTCACCAAAAAAATAATTTGATACTTCAGCAAGAGCCTGCCGTGAATCATTCACTAATATTTTCAGGACATTATTCAGTTTGTAGAATTTTTCGGGTACGATTGTATTATCTTCAAGCACTACTGCTGCTGCACCTCTGTTAATTGCATCCATAATAAACCTATGACCATCGAGCCTGTATCCTTTCAGGGCCACAAATAAGTAATCTTTCAAAACTTTTCTTGAATCATATTCAATTCCGGAAATTTCCGATTCGGATAAATTCCCGGTTACCTGGACTGCATGGATATGATTAAGTAATTGTTTCAATTTCATTAATAAACATTTGCTCCATTAATTTCAGATTGAGAGCAATTCAATACACAAACTTTATTATGAACTATTTGTTCACCCGGTTTTATACTTTGACTGTTAACAATTCCGGTTCCTCTTACATTATACTTCATTCCGATTTCATTCAGAATAAACAATGCTTCCTTAATTGTTTTTCCTCTCAGGTCGGGCATTCTGTTATCGTTGATTTCAATGTTCGAGGTTAAAACAAATGGTTCTTCACTTTTTTGATCAACATTTTCGGAATAGATAATTTTTACTTCTTCGCTCTGTTTATCTTCAGAATTTTGATGGATGTCATTTTTATTTTTGAAATAATAACCCGGGTTAGATTGTACAATCCGGTCAGTAATATTTTTAAAAATCGGAGCTGCTACTTTGCTGCCGTATTTCTCGAGTTCGGGTGAATCAATAAGAACAAGACATACCATTTGAGGATTATCCGCCGGGAAGAATCCGATAAATGAAGAATTATATTTCCCGGTTGCATAACCACCATCTTTTGCAATTTTTGATGTACCGGTTTTTCCACCAACAGAAATTAATTCTGAATCGGCTGATTTTCCTGTTCCGTTTTCAACAGCACTTTTTAAAATATTTTTTATTCGCTCCGAAGTTTCACGCGAGATTACTTCCCTGATTTCAACCGGTTCAATTTCATAGACTACTTTTCCCAGCCAATTCATCTGTTGCTTGACTAATTGCGGTTTATAAAGAGTCCCGCCGTTTATTAATGAACAGAATGCTGTCGTCAGTTGAATCGGGGTTACAGATAATTCGTAACCGAATGACATAAATGTTTTAGTCAATTTGGACCATTCGCCAAGATTTTTTAAAGTGCCCTTCACTTCACCTGGGAGCATGATTGATGTATAGTTACCAAATCCGAAGTCTCTTACATATTTGTAGAAATCTTCGTCACTAAGTCTTTGAATTAATTTAGCTATCCCGATGTTGCTTGATTCTTCAATAACTTCTTTAACTGTTAGCCGGTCGTTAGGATATGTGTCACGGATAAAAGTATTTCTGAATTTGTAAGTACCGTTTTCAACATTTAAAACTTCAGATTCATAGCATGCTTTTTCATTTAATAAAGCAGCGATAGTAATTGCTTTGAATGTGGAACCTGGTTCGTAAGTATCAGTTACTGCACGATTTCTTCTTTGAAAATCACTGAATTTCCAGTAAAGGTTTGGATCATAATCATCCAGATTTGCCAGTGCAAGTATTTCCCCATTATTGGGATTCATAATTATACCTGTTGCTGTAATTCCTTTGTACTTTTTCAATCCTTCCCTTAATTCTTCTTCAAGAATACTCTGAAAAGATTTATCAATAGTCAGAACTATATTATTGCCGGGCACTGGCTGAATAGTTTCTTCTTCAGCAATGGTTATCAAATCACCCAGAGCATTTCGTTCAACCAGTCTTGCACCATTCTCTCCATCAAGTTCGTCCTCAAAAGTTTTTGCTATGCCATTCACACCATTGTATTCGTTGTTAACATATCCAAGCACATGAGATGCTAGTGATCCGTATTGATAGATACGGGTAGGATCTTCAGTTATCACAACTGAATTCAGTTTAAGTTCTGATATCAAGCGGGCTTTTTCTTCCGGCACTTTTTTCTCGATGCAAATTGTTTTTCCTGACTGCTTGAGTAGTGAGAGATAATATTTTTTACTCTTACCGAAAATTTTTGAAAATTTGTTTGCGACGTCTTCTCTTTTCTTAACCGGGAGCATCCTTAAATCAATATAGATTGTCATGTCATTCCTGTTATGAACAAGCAGCACTCCATTACGGTCATAAATCAAACCGCGTTCGGCAGGGACGGTTTCAAGTTTCGTTTGCTGCCGCTTTGCGTAATATTTTAGCTCTTCACTTTTGATAATCTGAATATCTACCAGCTTCAGAATGAGTCCTATGAAGAGCAGAAAGAAGAGTATAACAACAATTAATGATCTGGAATTAATCATACTTTTCTGAAAGCATTTGGTTTAGTTGATCGAGCTCAGATTTTTCAATTGAGATTTTATTGATAGTCTCATAGTCTTGTACCATACCTAAATCTTGTTTTGCTGACTGAACGATAATATTTTCAGCGCTGACCATTTGGTATTCTGCGAAAAGATTTGTTCTTTTTGTTTGTTCAGCTCTCAATTGTGCTTCAATACTAATTTTCTCACGAATCAATTCTTCATATTTAAATCTTGTTCCGATCACAAAGAGAACAAGCGTGGTTATAATAAGAAGCATCAGCAGTAAGGTAACAATTAATGGCTTTGCACTTTTCTTCATAGTTTTTCTGCTGCTCTTAGCTTAGCGCTTCTTGCGCGGTTATTAATTTTTATTTCCTGAACAGACGGAACAACCGGTTTTTGTGTTAGTATTTTTAATGAAGGAATTTTACCGCAGGTACAGATAGGCGCACCTTTCGGACAGATACAATCGAGACTTTCGAATCGGAAGAATTCCTTTACAATACGATCTTCCAATGAATGATAACTTATTAAAACCAATCGTCCACCCTTGTGTAATGTTTTGAGCGAATTAGATAAAAACTGTTTTAAAACTTCCAATTCATCGTTAACATAAATTCTTAATGCCTGGAACACCCTGGATAAGGTTTTCGTCAGGTACCTCTCCGGGGTTAATTCGGCAATTATTTGTTTCAATTTACCCGTTGTTCTGATTGCTTCTTGTTTTCTTTTTTCACAGATCTTTTTTGCTATCTTCCGCGAATTTTTTTCTTCACCATATTGAAATATGATATCCGCTATTTCTTTCTCATCGAGTTCGTTAATAAAATCCGCAGCAGTTTTCTTCAATGTTTTATTTAGTCGGAGGTCTAAATATGTATTGGTGCTATAAGCAAATCCTGCTGCGGAAATATCCAACTGATACGACGATACTCCTAGGTCAGCAAAAATTCCGTCAAAGAACTCAACAGATTCAATCTTTGCAATAACATCGACTAACGAGAAATTAAAATTATAAAGCCTAACTCTTGAATCGTTTGCAAATTCATTCTTACAAAAACCAAATGCTTCCTTATCAACATCGGTAGCTGTGATACTCCCCTTCTTCGTTAATGATTTCAATATTTGCTTAGTGTGCCCGCCAAATCCTAAAGTACCTTCAAAATAATTTCCTGATTTATTCGTCACCAGGTATTCAACACTTTCATCAAGTAAAACCGGCGTGTGATGAAAACCAGTCATTGTTTCATTACTTTGGCTGCGATCTGTTCATACGATTCAGTTGATTGATTGATGTAATCAGTATAAACTTGCGGGTTCCATACCTCAATCTTCTTAAGTGCACCCAGGATTAAAACTTCTTTTTCAATCTTTGCATATTCGATTAATGGAGTTGGAACTAATATTCTGGATTGGGAGTCCATAGTATCCTCGGAGGCAAACTGTGAAAACATTCTTATAAATTTTGCATCATCCGGGTTGAAAGGGTTGAGTTTTAAAAGTTGTTCTTCAATCTGCTGCCACTCATCAAGAGGGTAGATATCAATACAGATTGAAGTACCTTTAGTCATTACGAAAGTGTCACCAGACTGGGCCGAAACATGCTTGCGTAATTTAGAGGGAATACTAATTCTTCCCTTCGAATCTATTGAATATGTAAATTGTCCTCTGAACATTTCCTTTTTCCGTTTGGTAATTTTCACCACAATTCCCCACTACTCCCCAAAATAATGGAAATTTTTCTCCAAAGTCAAGAAAAATCTTCAATAATCACCACAGAATGCGAAATATTTTTTGGACAGATTAAGGGTGTAAGAGCCAAGATTTGACTCTAGAAATGAAAGATTAATTACGAATTGGGAGGGAAAAAGTCGGAGAGCCAACTGCCGGAATCGAACCGGCGACCTGCTCATTACGAATGAGCTGCTCTACCAGCTGAGCTAAGTTGGCAAAATAATCGAAAAATGCTATTTACGACTGATCAAGTGGTGGGATGGAAGTAGGAAATTAATTCAACCATACAACCATTGTAAATTTAAATTAAGTTGTTATCTGAGTTTCTTTTTATGCCGGTTTTTTCTCAGCCTTTTTTTCCTTTTATGAGTTGACATTTTGTGCCGTTTTCTTTTTCTTCCACAAGGCATATTGTTTTCCTTTTCTTTCTATATTAGTGTGAGTTTAATAATTCCTGTGCTCTTTTTCCAATCTCTGTTTCAGGGTTAATCGCAATTGTCTTATTGAACCATGCTTTCGACTTATCAAGGTTGCCTGCAGTTAAGTTTACAATTCCCAGGTTCAGATGAGCAATCTGGTGATCAGGTTGATACTCAATTGCTTTTTCCATTTCTGATATTGCAGACGTATAATCGGCTAAATTGTAATAACAAATTCCCATATCAACTCTTGCATCCGCATCAGCGGGTTTGATTGCAAGATATTTTTTATAGTTTTGAATTGCTTTTTCATATAATCGCGAATCATTTTGCAGATGTGCGAGGTGCAGCAACGATACAAGATCATCCGGATTGGTTTTTACTTTTTCTTCAAGATCATTTATTGCATTCAAGTTGCTAAGATCAATCCCGGAATTTCTATCCTGATTTAATTTATTCTCGTCTAAACCGCTGTCAAATACACCTGATGTCAAAAGGATAACGAGAACTAGTATTCCAGTTATTGATCCAATCATAATGATTTTTTTTGTGTCTATTATTTTATCAACAGAAATATTCTCCGTTTGTTTTCTTTTTTTATTGACTACTCGTGATCCGATTTTTTTATTCTTAACACTTTCTTTTGTTGCCTGGATTTTTTCTGTAGAAATGTTCTTATTTTTTTTTAAAGATATTTTTTCTTCTCCGATTAAAGGTACACCACAGCCTGAACATATTTTATTATCTGCCCCATTTTCTTCACCACAATTATCACAAATAATAACTCTAACCTGTGATTGATCTATAAGTTTTTCATCTGATGTATATTTTTCATCAGGTTTTAATGTAGAAATTTTATTACCACAGTTTGGACAAAACTTATGGTGATCTTCTAATTTAAAACCGCATTCGCTGCAATAATTAGACATATTCAAACTACCTTGGTTTCTTTTCCATCATTCCCCGGTTAACCATTTCTTTAAAATCTTTTGAAAATTTAAAAGTCGGAACAAAATGTTCCGGTACATAAACCTGTTCACCAGATTTCGGATTACGTGCCTGGCGTGAATTCTTCTTCTTAACCCTGTAACTTCCAAAACCTCTTATCTCAATTCCTTTTCCGTCTTTTAAAGCTTCAATTACGGTTTTAAAGAATCCTTCAATTATTGCTTCAGTCTCCAGTTTTGTCAGTCCGGTTCCGGCTGCAACCCTGTCAACTATATCAGCCTTTGTCATAAATTTACCTTCTCGGTTTAATGTTAATGAATTAATTCTCAATGATTGAGGCGGTAAACTTATCAAACTTTTGCTGTAAAATCAATAAATTTAGTGAGTTATAGCATTTAAATAAATTAACTGAAATACTCACAAAACCCGATTTGAATTCAATATGCTGTCAATTTAATTTGCTCAATATGATACTTAATCTCAGATTAATTTGTGATTAGATAATAGAAAAGCCATTTTCACATCTGTCAGATGGTACAAATGTTGTAAAATCTGATTATAAACAACTTTTAATAATTATATGAATCTTCAACAAATAGTGGCTTTGTCTATTTTTCTTTTCAGCGGACTGGTTATTGGTTTTATCTTTTTCAGCTTTTTAATATATGGTCTCAGAAAAAAAATAGGGAGATGGATCAACTCCAATCAAAACACAGCTGAAATTAGTTTAATTAAACAGCAAATTAATTCTACAATGAATAATCAAATCAAGAAAAATGTTTCAGATGTTACAAATCAAAAAAACAGAACCTTAAATAGACCATATCCAAAACGATTCCAAGTTATGAATGAGAGTATCGAGTAATCTTACAGCTTAAAAACCAATTTTCCATCATCAAACTCCAACCGAATTCCTGGTTATAAAAAAAGAAAAACAATCATTAAATTATTCTGAAAATAATTTCGATTTGTTTTTATTATTATGGAAAAAGTTTTACATATAAAAAATATGGTCTGCGACCGGTGCATCAAGGTTGTAAAAGATGAACTTGAGAAGTTGCATTATAATATAAAGACAATCAAATTAGGTGAAGTTGTAATTGATTCATCTTCAAATGAAATAGATTCAGCCGAATTAAGAAAAATGCTGACGGATAATGGATTCGAACTAATTGATGATAAGAACTCAAAACTGATCGGGAGGATAAAAGTACTAATAATAAATAAGCTTCATCACCAGAATGATCTTCCCGATAAATTTAATTTTCCGAAATATTTATCCAGTGAATTAGGCATAAATTATAATCATCTTAGTTCAGTCTTTTCATCTGTTGAAGGTACAACGATTGAAAAATTTATTATCAGACAAAAGATTGAAAAAGTAAAAGAGCTGCTCGCTTATGATGAATTAACACTTAGCGAAATTTCCTATAAGCTTGGATACAGCAGTGTTCAGCACCTTTCAAACCAGTTTAAACATGTGACAGGGTTAAACCCTTCCTACTTTAAAAAATTAAAAGAGCAGAAGAGGAAACCAATTGATAAAGTGATTTGAAAATTGGTTAATTGTAACATTTTTTAAAAATTCTGTAACACCCTCCAACACTATGCTTTTTATCTTTTCACTATAATTAATCCTAATTAATTTAATAGATAATCCAGATATGAAAAAGAAAATAAAAATTGAAGGTATGAGCTGCAGTCACTGCATTATCAATATTCAGAAGTCCCTTGCCAAACTTAAACTGAAAAAAATAGATGTTAAGATGGGCTCAGCAGAAGTTGAATATGATGAATCAAAGTTTGATGAAAAAGAATTAATAAAAGCAGTTGAAGATGCCGGTTACAAAGTTGTTGATTCGTAAATAAAAGAAATGATTTCTCGTATTCCAGCATTTAACTAATAGATGAAAAAATTATTATGACTTCACAAGTAAATAATCTGAAAGATTTCAAGCATATCCATGTTCCTGTTGAAGGAATGACATGCGCAAGCTGTGTTGCGAGAGTTGAAAAATCCATCAACAAGTTGGAAGGTGTTTCAAATGTGTCTGTAAATTTTGCAACAGAGACAGCATCATTCGAAATTGATACTTCCGTTACTGGTTACCAGGATGTTGTTGATGCGGTTGAAGATGCCGGATATAAAATTGATATAGCATCAATTAACAAAAAATCAATTTCCGTAAACTATGATACGAATCCGAGCGATTCAGCATTCAAGTATGAGAAGGAATTAAAAAGTGATTTTCTATTCTCTATGATTTTGTCCATCCCCATTCTAATACTGAATATGGGAAGTATGTCCGAAGGATTTGAGAATTTTTTGCCACTCAGTGAAAACGGGTTGAATAAAATTTTACTAATTCTAACAACACTCGTTGTATTTATTCCAGGCAGAAGATTCTTTCAAATATTCTGGAAAAATTTAAAACATTTAACAGCAGACATGAATTCACTGATTGCGATCGGTACCGGCTCAGCTTATATTTTTAGTGTTCTGGTAACATTATTTCCAGATCTTTTTTCTTCAGATGCTAAAACTGGCCACGTTTATTATGATACTACAGTTGTTATTATCACATTAATTTTAATGGGCAGATGGCTTGAAAGCAAAGCTAAATTAAAGACTGGTTCTGCAATTAAAAACCTTATTGAGCTACAACCGAAGACTGTATTGGTTAGAAGAAACAACAAAGAATCGGAAATAATGATTAGTGAGTTGCAAACCGGTGACATAGTTATCATTAAACCCGGGGGAAAAATTCCTGCTGATGGAATTATTAAAAAAGGATATTCTGCTATAGATGAGTCAATGATAACAGGTGAATCAATCCCGGTTGATAAAACTGTTGGTTCAAAGGTAATCGGAGGTACAATAAACCGCAACGGAACTTTCGAATTTGAAGTCACTGCAATCGGGGACAATTCCTTACTTGGTCAGATCATTAAAATGGTGGAATCGGCGCAGGGATCAAAAGCAGCGATACAAAAACTCGCGGACAAAGTTTCTTCAGTATTTGTTCCTTTCGTAATCTTAATAGCAATTTTAACTTTAGCAGGATGGCTGGTGTTTGGAAGCAGTGAAATAAGTCATGCAATAATAAATTTTGTTGCAGTTCTTATCATCGCTTGTCCCTGTGCATTAGGATTAGCAACACCAACAGCAATTATTACAGGAATGGGTAAGGGAGCTCAAAATGGAATTCTTATTAAAAATTCTG
>DATDOL010000084.1:0-9146 GCA_035293265.1 Ignavibacteriaceae bacterium
TAACGTGCTGTCCTTGGGATGTATGCCTGTTTTGATTGCATAATTTTCTGCCGGAAGACCGAAAGCATCGTACCCCATAGGCTCGAATACGTTATAGCCTTTTAATTTTTTGAAACGGCTCCAGCTATCGGAAGGACCATAGTGATACCAATGTCCGGTGTGCAGTTTTGAACCCGATGGATAGAGAAACATATTCAAATGATAAAGCTTCTTCACGGTATTAGAAAAATCAGTCTTATTAACCTTTTTTTCTTCCCAGAATTTTTGCCATTTTGATTCTATTTCTGAATGAGGATAACGCATAATTCCTTACTAAAAAGTCGAAAATTGAGTGCAAATTTAGACAAAAGGGGATGGAATTCAAACTTAGTCAGTAGAGAATAGTTGGAATTAGGAAAGTTGTTTGTTTGCTAATTACAAATCGATTTTTTGGACTTAATCTAAAATTAATTCAAGTTTCTAATAGAAATATTCCGTTACTACGAGAGTGTTAAATTTTCTGAGTGTTATTTGTAAATTTAAATTAAAGTAAAATAAAATTTAAAAACTTCTGGAAACTAAATTTGGAGAATTAATATGAATTACATATTTGAAAGAAAGAGATTTAATAATATTATCAGGTTACTATTCGTTCTGCTCATAGCTTTTCTCATTTCACCAATTCTAATTTTTTCTCAATCGAACGAACAAAAAAAACACAACCCTCCCGATCCTACTGCACATCATGAAGTTAAGGATGATGATTATGTCCCGGATCTAAGGGAATTTCAGGGAAGATCACCTGGTTATAAATATTCAATGAGCAATATAGTTACTACTCAGGTAAATGTTGATCAGAACGGACAAAACATAGTCGGAGACGCTGCTAATGAACCTTCAATTGCTGTTGATCCAAATGATCCGAATAAGATGGCCATAGGATGGCGGCAGTTCAATACTGTTAATAATAATTTCCGTCAGGCAGGATATGGATATACAACAAACGGCGGACAGACGTGGACATTTCCGGGAGTAATTGAGCCTGGAATATTCCGATCAGATCCAGTACTGGATTACGATGTTGATGGAAATTTTTATTATAACAGTCTGACGAATAGTCCTGAATATATGTGTAAGGTATTTAAATCAAGCGATGGTGGTTCAACATGGAATAGCGGGACTTTTGCACAAGGAGGAGATAAACAATGGATGACAATAGATAAAACTGACGGACCAGGAACCGGGCATATCTATGCCTACTGGACCAGTTTCTACAGCGTTTGTTATCCTGGTTTTTTTACTCGTTCAACTAACGGAGGCGGAAGTTTTGAAGATTGTATTACAATTCCGAATGACCCCTATTGGGGTACACTTATGGTCGGGTCTAGTGGTGAACTTTATGTCGGTGGATCAACCGGATTTGATTTCCTTGTTGCAAAATCTACAAATGCACAGATTTCCGGTCAAACAGTAGCATGGGATATGACTACATTTGTAAACCTGGATGGTTTTATTACTTATGGGATTGGACCTAATCCTGACGGACTAGGAGGACAAACATCTATAGCGGTTGACACTTCAAGCGGTTCTTATAACGGCAATGTTTATTTATTATGCTCTGTTGAACGAAATTCTACTTCTGATCCACTGGATGTTATGTTCGCTCGTAGCACAAACGGTGGTGTCAGCTTCAGTTCACCAATTAAAATAAATGATGATGTAAGTACTACGGCATATCAATGGTTCGGAACTATGTCGGTTGGTCCGAACGGGCGTATTGATGTAGTATGGTTGGATACCCGTAATAATCCCATTAATATTTCAGCTTTATATTACTCAAATTCGAACGATGGAGGTGTAACCTGGTCGCCAAATGAAAGACTTTCGGATTATTTTAATTCTCACCTTGGCTGGCCTAACCAGAATAAGATGGGTGATTACTTCCATATGGTTTCCGATAGTAACGGTGCAAGCCTGGCTTGGGCAGCTACGTTTAATGGTGAACAGGATGTTTATTATAGTTATATCAGCGATTCAACTATTGTCCCAATAGAACTTTTGTCATTCTCAGCTTCTGTTGCTGCGAATGTTGTAACTCTTGATTGGTCTACAGCAACAGAATTAAATAACCAAGGTTTTAAAATTGAGAGAAGTGCCGATAAAATAAATTGGAGAACGATTGCTTTTAGAGAAGGAAAAGGAACAACATCAGAACCTCAGCATTACTCTTATTCAGATATATTGTCAGATATTACAGCATCAAAACTTTACTACAGATTAAAACAAGTAGATTTTAATGGCAGTTTTGAATACTTCCCGAATGTCTTCGGGATAGAAGTTGTAATCGCTCCATCAGAATTTTCACTTTCGCAAAACTATCCCAACCCGTTTAATCTTGTTACAATTATCAAGTACCAATTGCCAAGTAACAATTTTGTTGCAATAAAGATTTATGACGTACTTGGTAATGAAGTTGAAACTTTGGTTAACGAAGAAAAATCTGCCGGAACATATGAAGTTCAGTTTGATGCTAGTGAATTAACAAGCGGAATATATTTTTGTAAGTTGACATCAGCGAGTTTTGTAGAAACGAAGAAGATGGTTCTTCTTAAGTAGTCATTAGTAAGAGTTGAGAAGAAAAGGGTAAAATTTTAAAGGATAATAAAAAAAGAACACGGCTTCATTCTTCCGGAATCTGCCACAAAGGAATAAGTCCTGTATGATTGGCAGCTTTTTGAGTTAGGTGACTGCGTACAAATTTATAATTAAAAAACCCTGCTGCTGAAAGTAAGGAATCACGGGTGGCACGACACCAAACTTTCATTTGAACAGCAAGGTTTTTCAAAAATGGGTTACTTTACCAGCAGCATTTTCTTTGAGGAAGAGTAGCTGCCAGCTTCTAACCGGTAAACATAAAATCCGGAGGGTAAATTTTCACTCCCAAAATTTAGTTCGTAAATTCCTGGTGTTTTTTTCTCATTAACAAGTCTTGCTATTTCGATACCGATGATGTTGTAAACTTTTAAAGATATATTTGTTTCATCAGCAACCGAAACCTTAATAGTTGTCGAAGGGTTAAAAGGATTCGGATAATTTTGAAATCGGAATGCCGGTCAGAAAAAAAATCAGATTAATCTATCTTTTGTTGCCCGATCAATTGCAGCAGCTTTTGAATTGACTTTCAGCTTCTGATAAATATTTTTTATATGAGTTCTGACAGTTTCTTTATTAATAAAAAGATCTTCGGCAATCATGGTGTAGCTTTTGCCTCTTGACAGTTTTTGAATTACTTCTGTCTCTCTTGATGTAAGTGGAGAATGAGTGTTTCTTCTAAATGAGCTTATAACCCTTCTTGCAATGTTCGTACTCATTGGTGCACCGCCGTTCAATACTTCGTTGAGCGAATCAATACGTTTTTGCGGTGAAATATTTTTTGTTAAATATCCGCTAGCTCCTGCACAAAGAGCATTAAAAACTTTTTCATCATCATCATGAACAGTTACGGCAACTATATCCACTTTAGGGAAAACCGATTTAATTCTTTTAATGCCTTCAATTCCGGAAATTCCCGGCAGACCGATATCCATCAATATTATCCGAGGAGCATCTTTGGTTAAATTCTTAATTGCATCTTCACAATTGCCATAATCACCAATGCAAAGGAATTTCTCATCGTCATTCAATAAAGTGACGATACTTTCCCTGATCAAAGCATCATCTTCTACAATTACGACCCGGACAATTTCGTTTTTCAGCATCTCCCTCCCTTTACCGGAATAATTTCCCTTATCAAAAATTTTATTAAGTGTTTGCATTACCTAATTATAATTTAATGATTTAATCGGAAACTTTCCTTTAACAGAAATTTTTGTTCCGCTACCGGGTTGAGACTCAATATCCAATATTGCATTAATATATTCAGCTCTCATTTTCATGTTGTTCAATCCATTCCCGGTTTTTAAATTATTCGGGTTGAAGCCGGTGCCGTCATCTTCAAGAATTATTTCAAATTCATCATTCTCAAATTTTGAATCAATAGAGACCTTGTGACATTTCGAATGTTTGAGCGAATTGTTCAGCCCTTCTTTGAATATTAAGGAGAGATGACGTTTCCAGTCCATATCCAGCTCAGCATTCTGAAGTTTTTCTTCCAGGTTTTTAATCTCAAAACTAACCTTAGTATTTCCAAATATTTCATCTCCAAAATCTTTTAGTCTTATCATTAATTCGTACAAAGAATCTTTTTGCGGGTCGATTGCCCAGATAAAATCTTTTGTTCCTTCATAAAGTCTTGCAGAGTTTTCTGAAATTTGTTCCAGCAGCGGCTTCACTTCAGAAAATGCAATTCCGAGTTTGCGTTTTACTAATTCGACCAGTAATGATATTCTTGTAAGCCGATGTCCGAGTTCATCATGAAAATCAATTGCAGTTTTCTGTCGTATCCGATCACTTTCCTCTTCCCTTATCTTCTCATTATTAATTGCTCGTCTGATCTTTGAGTGCAAAGCCAATAAGTGAATTGTGAAACCTAGAAGAATTATTGCTGAAATCATTGCAGGAATAAACCACCAGGTTTGCCAGAAGGGTGGTGAGATCATGAAAGCAAATTCAGCAAAGTTATTACTCCATATCCCATCACTATTCGTGTTGGTCACCAAAAACTTATAACTGCCCGGCGGAAGGTTTGAAAACTTCACTGTGTTTGAATTTCCGTTTGCAATCCAGTCGTTACTATATCCTTCAAGTTTGTACTTGTACTGGATTCTGTCCGGATTATTATAATCAAATGAAATGAAATTAATTATCAATGAACTCTGTGTGTAATCAAAATTTAGTTCATCACTTTCCGAATTAATTTTTTTTGATGTTCCATTATTTTCAGCAAATTGAATCGATGAAATGATTACTTGGCTTTTGTAATCGTTGATTTTTATCTCTTCCGGTTTAAAAGAGGTCACACCCCCCCGACCCCCAAAATAAATTTTACCAGAACTTGAAATTAAGCCGGCACCCGGATGGAAAAGATCGGATGCTAATCCATCCGATTCATAAAAGTTTTGGAATGATTTATCAGCATAATTAAACTTTGAGATTCCTTTATTAGTGGTTAACCATAAGTATCCCTCACTGTCTTCAACAATCGAACAGATAACATCGTTGGGTAATCCGTCTTTTTGAGAATAGTGTTTAAAAGTTTTTGCATCCGGATCAAATTCATTTAATCCGCGAGCTGTACCCAACCATATTTTCCCCTGACTGTCCTCCAGAATTGAATAAACATAATTATTGCTTAAACCAACAGGGTCGTTCAGGTTATGCTTAATAGAAATAAATGTATCCGATTGAACATTATATAAATGAAAACCGCCATAAGATCCAATCCAGATTCTATCCTGCTTATCCTTGTAAATTGACAATATATAATCAGCATTATCATTTGTATCGTTCTTTGATTTTAAACTATAATGTTTCAGCTCTTTTTGAATTTTGTCATACGAAAACAATCCGTTGTTGTATGTCCCGAGCCAGATTTTATTATTTCCATCCGATATCATTGCCGTAAAATTATTTCCATCAAGCAGTTCCTGCTGCGATTTTGAGAAGGGAAGTTTAGAAACATTATTCCTTGACAGATCATAATTTACGACAGAACCAGCGGTTCCAATCCATAAAATGTTTCCTTCAAAGAACATTGTATTAATGACATTATTAAAATTTTTCTGAAACTTAATTTGTTTTATGACTGAAGTTTCAGGATTCAAAACATTGATGCCGAGACCAGAGGTGCCAAATAATATATTTCCTTTAGTATCCTCTGCTATTGATTTAATATATTTTGCTGAAATTGAATTTTTATCATCAACACGGTAACGGTAAACTTTAAAATTTTTATCCCTGCTGATAAGTCTGGATATTCCACCATTATAACTGGCAACCCAAATCACACCAGACATGTCTTTCATCACTTTGTGTACAAAGTTGCCTGCTATGCTGCTGGAATTTTGAAAATCGGATTCATAAATATCAAAGAGTGTGCTTTTAGGATCGTAATTAATTAATCCCCTGTTGGTTCCAAGTAAAAGATTTTCATTTGAATCCTGTGTAATGGAGTTTATTGACCAATCCTTAATTATTTTTGTTGGAATAAACATCTCATCCGTTTTATTGAATTGATATAGTCCATCCTGTGTCCCGATCCACAACATATTATTTTTATCTTCAAATATTTCGTTAACAAAAAATTGTTTTTCGGATTTGTCTTTCTCTAAAGAGTAATATTTAAATTCATTCCGGATTGGTAAATATTTAGTCAATCCCTTATTGTGTCCTACCCATAAGCTTCCCTCTTTATCCAGATGTAAAGTTTGGATTGACACATTCGGTCCGGTTTCCTGATTTTGAAATATATTATAGCGAGAAAATTTCTTTGTTACAGAATCAAATTTATTTAAACCACTTGTTCCTGTTCCGATCCAGATGTTCCCGTCTTTATCTTCACGAACAGACCAGATCACATTATCAGAAATTCCTTCCGAGTTATTAACATCATGAATAAATCTTGTAAACTTTTCTCTGTCGGGATCCAGCATATTCAATCCGCCGCCCCATGTTCCGATCCATAAATTTCCTTTCGAATCTTCAAACAGAGAAACGATATCGTCGTAGGAAATTGAAGTTGTATCCTTAGAATCATTTTGATAGCTTATAAAATCTTTTCCATCGTACTTAACCAAACCGTACATTGTTGCAAACCATATATAACCTTCGCTGTCCTGGATCATATCGTATGACAGGTTTAAGGAAACTCCGTTATTTAATGGCAGCCTGTAAAACTGCAATTCAGTGTTTTGTGCAAAAGTGTTAAACGCCATAAACGCCATAAACACCATAAACACCAGCATCATTATTGTTATTACTGCTTTCATGATTAACTCTTACTTAATAATTTTATTTTAAACAACTTGATTATATAAAGATAAATTATTCTAATTAACTTATTTCAAATTAAACTACTCAGGACTAAAAATAAATCACTCAATTTGGGTGAGATAAATAATAATTATGCACAAACAAAGATTCTTTTTGAGGAATCATTTAAGTTTGAGAGTCAGATTAAAATTAATTTGGGATTAAAAATGAATTCTGTGTTCAATGATTTTTTCTATCCGAAAACAATTTGTGTAATTGGAGCATCCTCAAAACCAAAATCGCTTGGTTATGAACTTACAAAATCAATAAAAAAGTATGGATACACTGGAAAACTGCTGTTAGTAAATCCAAAATCAGAGGAAGTTCTTGGATTTAAGTGCTTCCCTGATATTCCTTCGATCATAGAGAAAATTGATCTGGGAATAATAATGGCTCCAAAACCATTTGTTGAAGAGAGTATTTCTCAGTTGATTGCAAAAGGAACGAGGGCAATAATATTAATTACAGCAGGATTTAAAGAAACAGGTAAAGAGGGGGAAATAGCAGAGAAACAAATTCTGGAACTCATTAGAAAATCCGGTGCAAGGATGGTCGGGCCAAATTGTATGGGGATAATCAACACACTTGCCAGCATTAAAATGAATGCAACTTTTGTTGCAGAAGAACCGCAAAACGGTAAAATGGCATTCTGTTCGCAAAGCGGAGCGATTGGTGCGGCTGTTTTGAATTCTTTAAGAGAGACCGATATTAAATTTTCTCATTTTATCAGTGTAGGAAATAAAGCAGATGTTTCTGAAAATGATTTATTGGAGTACTGGCAGGCAGATGATCAAGTAAGTGTAATGACGTACTATCTCGAGAGTTTTGAAGAAGGTGGATCTTTCATCCAAAAATTTATCGATGGTAAAATAACGAAACCGGTAATAATTCTTAAAGGTGGTAGAACATCGAGCGGAATTAAAGCTGCTTCATCTCATACCGGGGCTCTTGGAAGCAGCGATAAAGTTGTTGATGCAGTGCTTCAGCAATTTGGAATTTTAAGAGCAGATGATTTAAATGACCTCTTCAATACTGCAAAAGGATTTGAAAATTTTCCCTTGCCAAACGGAAATAAAATTGCAGTTGTAACTAATGCCGGTGGACCGGCTATTTTAACAGTTGATACTCTGGAAAAAAATCGACTCTCTCTTGCCAAACTAAATCCATCTACAAAAAACAAGCTTCGTGAAATTGTTCCCCCTCAGGGGAGTGTAAACAATCCTGTTGATCTTTTACCAGGTGGAACTGCCGAACAATTCAAGCAGGTGAATGAGATTTTGCTGAATGATAAAAATGTTGATGCAGTTATTTCGGTATTTGTTGAACCGGTTATGGTTCCTGCTCTTCGGGTTATTGAAAGTATAAATTCGATTGAATCGGAGAAGCCAATTTTCCAGGTCGTTATGCCATTGCCCGAATTTTGGGAACAGTATCGAAAGGAATCAAAATCAAAAAGATCTTTGTTCAGGAAGCCGGAAGACCCATCGGTTGTCATTTCCAATCTTTTGAAATTCAGGAACAAACCTGATCATAGAAACAGACTTCGTAAAAATCAACAGACTAAAATTAATATCGATCTTAAAAAATCCGGAGGGAAATTCTTGTATCAGGAAGATGTGATAAAGATATCAAAAAAATATAATTTGCCAATCATTCCCACACAGATATCAAAGTATGAAGAAATTAAAAAAGCCAAATTAAAATATCCTGTTGTACTTAAAGCGGTTGGTGAAAAAATTATTCATAAATCCGATTTAAAAGGAGTTGTACTTAACATAGAAAATAAAAATGAATTGATTGAACAAGCTGAAAAGATGAAAACCATTTTTAAAAAACAAAAGCTTGAAATTAAATCATTCCTCTTACAACCATATATTCATACAAAGTTCGAGCTGCTTGTTGGCGGATTCAGGGATCCAAGCTTCGGCCCGATGGTTATGTTTGGTTCAGGTGGAAAGTATGTTGAATACTTTGATGACACAATTATCCGCTCTGCATATTTGAATGATAAGGATATTGAGGAAATGATAAACGGAACCAAAGTGGGAAAAATAATTCAGGGTGTTCGGGGTGAAAAATCTACGGATTTGGCGAAAGTGAAGTCCGTCATAAAATCAGCTGCACAGATGATGCTCGATAATGAAGAAATTAATGAGTGCGATATTAATCCGCTTGTTGTTACAGAAGATAATAATATC
>DATDOL010000085.1:0-2185 GCA_035293265.1 Ignavibacteriaceae bacterium
TGGAAATCTTACTTTAATGCGTTATCAGAAAGCACAGAAGGTTGCAAAAAGCAGACTTAAAAATGCTGATAAACTGATGAATGAAAATAATTACAAAGAATTTTATACAGAACTATCGCTTGCTCTTTTTGGATATCTTGAAGATAAACTTCACATTCCAAAATCTGAATTCACTGTGGAAAGAGCTGCTGACGAATTAAGAAACAGAAATGTCTCCGGGGATCTTATTGCGGGTCTTAAAAAAAGTGCTGAGAAATGTGAGTTCGTACGGTTTGCACCTGGAGCAGAAAAATCAGCAGCTATGAAAGAAATGTATGAAGAAATTGCTGATGTAATAATAAACATTGAAAAGAACATTGTGGATAGGAAGCATGTCTGAAAATTTTCTGAAACACTCTCCTAAAATTCTTCAAACAATATTTTTTGTTTTTTGTTTGATTCTTTTCACACATAATGTTCATGCAAATGAAGCCGGTAAATTGATGAAGAATGCGGGCGAGTATTACAGAAGCAGCGAATTTGAAAAAGCAATCGAAGTTTATGAAGGGCTTATCAGCGAGGGTTTTGAAGGCACAACACTTTATTACAATCTTGGAAATTCATATTTCCGGATCGGAAAGCTTGGATATGCAATCCTTAATTACGAAAGAGCGCTACGACTTTCACCTTCCGATGAAGATGTAAAACATAATCTGACTTTTGCATATATGAGTACATCGGATAGAATTCAACCTCTTCCTGCATTTTTCCTTTTTGAATGGTGGGAATCTGTTTTAACTTCATTGAATGTTAACGGTTGGACGTACCTTTCATATTCTGTTTACCTGATACTTTTGTTACTCATTGGATTTTACTTCTTTGCCCGTTCTGTTTTTCAACAAAAAATAATTCTTTTCTCTGGGCTTGGTGTTTTATTAATTCTGACTCTTTCAATATCGCTGCTAATAGTAAAGATAAACAGGGAAACCACACACATAGAAGGCGTAATAATTGAAAATGTGATCACGGTAAAAACTTCTCCTGACATTAAAAGCACCGATGCATTTCTTATCCACGAAGGTTTAAAAGTAAAACTTGAAGACAACATTGATGAATGGGTGAAGATCAGATTAGCAGATGGTAAAGTGGGTTGGGTTGAGAATGAAGTTGTAGAGAAGATTTAGATTCTGCTCTTTGTTCCTGGTGTCTTTGTGCTAATCCATATTAAATTGCTTACATAAACCCCTTTAACTATTTTTGTTCCACATAACTAAAGTTTATTAAAATGGATGTCCGTTTCGACTCTCGTCAGAGTCCGAAGATTCAGCCGGAGTCTTCGACCGTCTCAACGAGACGAGCAAAAAAATACAACAATATTAAGTTGGCTTTAGGAATTGGTGAGGGTATTTCAAGCTTTATATTGATTTCACTCTTTGTATGGTTAGGCTACAGTCTAATTTTAGAAAATTATCTTTCCCAATTCACAACTAACAATTACATTTTATTTATTTTATTCTTTGCAGTTGTTGGACTTGCAGGTTCGCTTTTATCCTTTCCCGTTAGCTACTACTCCGGGTTTTATCTGGAGCATAAATATAATCTTTCAAACCAGACATTCATTAAATGGATCTGGGAAAACTTTAAAGGACTTTTAGTTTCTCTGATAATTGGAATTCCAATCCTTTTAATATTTTATTATTCACTCAACCAGTTTGGTTCATTGTGGTGGCTTCCGTTTGCAATAATTATGTTTTTCATTTCTGTAATTTTATCACAAATTTTTCCTGTTCTGATTTTCCCTATTTTCTATAAAATCACGCCGATCGACAATGAAGATTTAAAAAACAGGATTGAGAAGCTGTCTGGCAACGCAGGAATTAAAGTAGAAAACGTTTACAAGTTTAATATGAGTAAGAATACGAAGAAAGCTAATGCTGCATTAACCGGGCTGGGAAAAACAAAAAGAATAATCCTGGGTGATACTTTGTTGGATAATTTTAATCACGATGAAATTGAAACAGTCATTGCACACGAGCTCGGACACTTTAAAAAGAAACATATAATTAAAAATATTTTGATCGGAACTGCTACAAGCTTTTTAACATTATTTGTGATTGCATCACTTTATGAAAAATCATTAAGCTGGTTTGAGTTCACAGCCATCAGCCAGGCTGCAGCAATTCCGCTTTTGATTTTGTGGTCAATG
>DATDOL010000086.1:0-21990 GCA_035293265.1 Ignavibacteriaceae bacterium
TGAGAAATATTTTATTTTTGAGTTGGATTAAAACTCAGCATCATTCTAATCACTGCCGGACCGATTGTCTGCCTGGTTTTTTTTGTAAATGATGCCGTCATTTTAAAAGCAACTTTATTTATCAAAACATAAATCTGATGCTGATAAATTCGAATATCTTCCACTGGATACCATTTAAAGATTGCTTCATAAGCCTGGGTTCCGTTAGTTAATTTTGTCTCTCCCTTTTTTAAAAGTGTGCAGCCCTTCAATTCAGTTTCCAAAGTTTTAATTTGCCAATCTGCATATTCTTCCAAAGTATCGAATAAAATATCCTTATCAACATTGATTACAACATTATGCTCAATCCCATCAGAAACGGGACCGGTTAACGTGTATATTGTTTTGTCCTGCCAATCTTCCAAAAGCTTGAGAGTAAAAGTGTTTGCCTGATACAAAACAGCTTTATCAACAACCTTTGAAGATTCCCGGGTTACCTGCGTTTCCTGCTTCTGTTCAGGTTTTTGAGGTTGCTCTTTTTGCTCTGGCTTCTTCGCCTCCTCCTTTTTCTCTGCAGGCTGATTTTGAAATTGTTTGTAGTATTCGGGGATGTTCATAGTGAAACAAATTTATTTATGCTATTCCAATAATTAATAAGGTTTTTAATATTCGAGACTTTATAGGTTAATTTCGTTGTCATTCTTAGTATGTATCTACATTATAATTTGTGATTGATAAATCATTATTATTGAGTATATCGGTCATCCGATGGATAATATCGGGCTCCAACTTATTTCCACTCTTATATATTGTTTTACTTAGCTTGTCCAGATACTCTAATTCTGACATAGGCTCTATCGATTCTCCTCCTGAAGCAAATTGGAATCGGCTAATAGCACCAGATCCCTCTTGAACAAATCTATCGAAAGCAATTGCGATTGCTTTCTCAGATCGCAAATTCATCCTTTTGCAAAGTTTTAATGCAGGAGTAAGATATTTTTCTATAGCAATTTCTCTCTGGACTTTTTGGAAAACTTCTTCCTTTCCGGCTTTTTTGAATCTTTTAAGCCATTCTCCTTCCCAAAGATCTTGTTTTTGTGGCTCGGGTTCCGGTTTAATGGATGCCGCTTTTTTGTTTTTATCAACTTCAACAATTTTTATATCTTTCTTACTTTTTTCTACTTCAAGTTTTTGAACTCTCACGCTACGAATTTCACCAAACTCTGCATCCTTGGTTTCTTTATTTGCAGTATCAGCTTTCATTTTGGCACTTTTGGCCTTTTCCTGTAACATTTTAGCTTTCTCTTCGGCTTCCTTTGCTTCCTTCTTTGCTTTTTCAGCCTCTACCTTAGATGTCTCATCAGATTTTTTCTTTAACTTTTTGGCATTCTCTTCAGCTTCTTTAGCTTCTTTTTCTACATTTTCAGATTCTTCAGTAGCCTTTTTAGCTTTTACATCCAGCTCATTTTTATTCGCCTTTGCTTCTCCCAATAAAGCAGTACCTCCCTTTCCTTTCGCATTCGTTAACTCGATAAGTGCTTCCCAATTAGTCCCAAAAATCTCCTGAAATTTTTTAGGATCTCCTCCCTTCTCATTATCGTTCATTCTTTTAAGGACTTCACCCAAACTACCTCCATCCTGAGTGAATTGAATAAATCCCCATGATAATCCAATATGAACAACACTGCTATAATCTGTTTCAATTATTCCTTTAAACTCTTTATCATCGTTACAACTATCATATTCTCCTTCATGTTTTGAAACGATATCTATAATTTTATCTCTTGCTTCAACTGTTAACGGAACATCTAGCCGGATTAGGTTTTGCAGGAAACCAATAGGATTAACATGCCAAATCTCTTTAGGAGATGGAAGTTTTGTTTTTTTTATTTCTCCCCACCACTGAAGTGTCCTAATAAAATCAATAGCTGACTTATAAGCTTTTTCATCTAACTTCCAGGGAGGCTTTTTCAGCCTCTCCCATTTTGTATTCCCTTCGGATTCTGCATCCCATTCAGTAGGATGACAACAGGCAAGGCGACGAATTTTCGGACCCAGATAGTTATCCATTGTTGCAGAATACATTTCTTCAACGCTTATGTTTTTATTTTTATCGGTGTCTAATAGAGCCAGCAAACTTTCAACATCACAAAATCCGTCATCACTAAACTTTGCTTTGCCATTTTCTTCAATTTTCTCCCAGCCTGGCCAGTCATAACTGGTAACAACTTTTACTTTTGGATCATCTTCATTTATCCAACCTTCTTTTGTACTCTTGTCAAAACTGAATTTTCTCCATACTTTTTTTGTATCATCAATAAACTTCTCAGTTGTATTAGTTTCTACAATCAATCTGTCAGTATTCTTACCAGCTGACTTCGAGAAAATTACAGCCGGCACAACTTTAGAGTTCGGTATAGAATGCAAAAGTACAATCGGTTTTTTAGTTGTATATGATTTCTCTTTTGGAACATAATCAAGATCCGTTTTTAAGGCATACCCCTTTTTTCCATCTTTGGTTTCGACTGGACGATATAAGTTGTAATTTTTAGCTTCAGCTTCGGGTACGGTTAATTTGAGTTTTTCATTTTTTTCGACAGAATCGGCATTATTATCAAAGCTTCTCAAATCAGCGCCAGGATCAATAATTAAGGTCTTAGACACACCTTTATCGCCTTTTTTATTTTCTAAAAAATCAATTGACTCTACGAAGATTTCAAAATGAATGATATTTTTTTTATCTATATAAGGTCCAGGAAAACCCAACAAGTCTCCTGGTTTAAATTTAACCTCCTTTTCTGGCTCTATAATAATGTTGCATTTATCCATATCTAAATAAAATACAGCGCTTAAATACTTTGAAGAAAAAAAGACATAACCAGGTGATTTCTCCGAAAGGGTTACCTCAATATCTTTTTTCCCATCGATGGTTTTGCCTTTATAATTGCCATGCTTAACTTTTGTATAGGTATTAGTATGTTCCTTTGGATCACCTTCGAAAGATAAATCTGTACCGACTTGAAGAATACAAAGTGCTTTTCCGGATTGCGAAGGTTCAGCACGAAGGGTAACAGCTTGATGGACACAAAATTTACATTTACGCAGGAAATCTGGGGCATCTTTAATTTGGTTTTCGGTGTAACTTTTTACTGGGAGCAAGTGCATATAGAGACAATAAAATGTAATGTCCTGATTTTTTGGGGTGATATATTTATGCTTAGTCAATACAAATCCAGTAGAATAAGGGCTTCCATCGGGATGTTTCTTTGGTTCATCATCAATTCGGTATGCTATGAGATTTCCCTCTGCAACAGATTGAACAGCTTTGTCCGTTGAAAAATGTAAACCACCATGCCAAAAATTATTCGAACCGATAGGATAAAATCCCGACTTAGCCTCTTTATTGAGAGTCATAATTGAATTTGTAGTTTCACTTTTAAAAGGTAAAACTATATGCATAAACTGACTTAATAAATATTATCACTATCAATTTGACAGAAGAGTAACTTTAGATTTATCCAATCCTGGATAAAAAATTAATCACATTGAGAAATAAAAAACTTCTTTTTTAATAATAAGAGTTGTTTGACAACCTGATTTAGATTTAATTTTTCTTTTAAGTTTTGATACTTTGGCAGTAATCTTATTACCATTTCTAAGAACATCATTATTCTTTGTATTATTATTTTTTTCCAAAACTTGATCTCCTTAATCTTTAGGTAATGAAATAATAGAAAAATTAAATCATCATTTTTGAATTAAACTATTTTTGGTTCAGAGAATTTTTGTACAAATGAAGAAATATCACTAAAATTTCCTTGACATTACCCGATGTTAGGAAAACTTATCTCAAATTTTCCCGGTGGTATTTTATCTTCTCGTGCATATCCGTTTTTATCCAAACTTCCTTTTATTTCTTTTCCATCGGGAAGTATGATAATGTATTCTTCATCTGCAATTCCCTCTCCATCATCAAACTGCAGATTTATCTCTATCGAATCCTTAAACTTCAACAATCCCGAATCAGCAGATTTACCGGCAGCAATAACTCTGAAAAAATATTCCGGCCATTGATAACCATTTTCACTTTCTTCTCCAGTAGGAATATCATCCGTATCATCCACGTACTGGAATTCCCATTCAGCTTCAACTTTTTGGTTTTTTATTGTTACCGGAAATTTTGTAATCAAGTCGTGAGCCTGATCAGCGTCATGTTCCCAGATTTGTATTTCCGCCTGGTTGCCATCAGCTAATCCTTTTATATCTGCTGTTAATTTCAATACATCGCCTCGATGTACTTCATCCTTATCCCATTTCAGATTTTTAATTTCAACCAAAGGAAATAAATACAAAACCAAAGATTTTTTTGAAAGACTGTGTTTTGAAAGTTTAACTTCTGCGTATAGTTCATCTTTCGCTTTTTCAGGAACCGTTATTTCTTTCCAATAATGATTCCCTATTATTTTTCCTTTTATGGTTTCAAATGTTTTGCCTGATTTATCTGATATCTCTATTTTTTGTTCGGAATTATTCCCAACAAACTTTGTAAAAACTTCAATGCCGATTTTTCCACCGGGTGAGCTGGAATTCTTTGTCCACAAAATCTGTTCGATGGATGATTCAAGTTTTATCTCTTGCTTTTTATCAGTATCGCCGGAGTGTTTTATCGTCATAAAAAAATCAATCTTTTATTTTAAGACAGTACAAAGATTTTGCATCAGCAATGTAGATCTCTCCTTTTTCACTGATGCAAGGAGCTGTTAAATTTGTTCCTGGTGGAAATTCATAAACAAACTTTCTTTCACCCAAATTATCTAAAGCCTGGACAAATCCTCCCTCAGTTATTAAAAGATTATAATCTGAAAGTGCAAGTATTCCTGAAACAGGTTGAGTAAATTTGTTCCAGATTAATCCTTCATCCGGATTAATCGCAAGGATTTGATTTCCAAGATTTATAAAACAAGTTCCATCATATCCTATACAGGGAGGTTCAAACTTTTCAGAAACAGGTAAGCTGTATTCAAACGTCCTTTTACATTCAGAGGTTAATATCCAAAGAACTGGTTCTCCGTCTTCCTTTTTAATAATAAGATAAATATTTAATTTTTCATCCAGACTAATTGCAAGAGGAAAAAATTTATCCTGATATGATTTAATTATGTTCAATTCCTGGTTAAGCAATTCAACATTGTCTTTATATGCAATAATTAATTGTTCTTCAGTTGATGCGGCGATAACTTCTGCTGATGTTCGTTTCTCAATTTTGCCGCGTTTCGAATTACTTAAAATTTTTAGATCATCAACCTTCACCTGGTTTTCCATTAACTGAATTTGAATGTAAGTCACATCAGGTTTTTCAGATGAATGTGGATCTAACTGCTGTTCATTGCTAACTACAATGAGGTTGTTCTGAAACCGGGTTATAAATGATCGTCTGTATTTAACACCATACACATCATCAAGGATAAAATTTAGTTTACCATCAGTCAAATCATATGCTGTTAACATACTGTTTTGATCAGCACAGTATATAAGTGATTTATCCGGGTCAATAATAACATCACTATTACTGAACCTGGCAGTTGAAATGTTTTTTCCGGTGACATCAAACAATTGCCAATTTTGAAATCCTTGCACTAAAATTCTTTCATCCCTTACTAAAATGCATTGAGGATCAAGACCTTTAATAAGAGGAGATTGCCACTTAATTTCCCATATTCCTTTAGGCAATTTTACATCTACTCTTGAATTGAGATTATCGTTTGAGTATTGCCGTATCATTCCATCACTAAAGTTTTGTGGTTGAATTGTAAAATTTAAAAACAATGTAGAATAGATAATTGGTGAAAATATTATCACAACTGCTGAAATTAAAATCAGAACGGGAAAACATTTTCTAAATATCCTGTATAGCTTCATTACTTAAAACTTTTCTTACAATAGGAAGTAGACTGTTTTTATTTATTGAAAATGAACCACTTGTATTAGTAACAGGAATCCCCATAGCCTGAGCTATAAATTTTTCAAACTGATTATAATTATCTGACCTTAATCTTAATTCATCACCGTCAAGCTTGGAAGATTTTGAAGTTGGTGGATCAATTACTTCAATCTTCAGATGAATATCATGCTGGTCTTCAAGTTCCTCAACCAGATCATCATATTTACCCGTAGTTCCCCCGTTACTTTTAATATATTTTTTATTTGCCGTATTATCTTCACTGGTAATTGTTTCTACCAGGTATCGAAATGAAAAAGCAAGCATACAAGGTTTAAACTCAACTCCATCGATTTTACCGGACACTTTCCATTTTTCATTGAAAAATTTTTCAAGTCTGTTATTCAATTTTGTGAGATCATCTGAAATCCTTCCGAAAGTGCCATCAGGTGTATGGGATGGAGTTTCAGGAAATTCAAATTTCATATTAAACATAATTAAGACAATTCCTTTGAACACTGTTCCGGGATCTATCATCAGTGCACTAAAATCATCTTCACCTAAGGTGTAAAAAAGAACATCGAATTTATTTACCCCGATATTTGTGTTAATATTGGCCGCTCTCGGCCAGCAAGTAAAATTTCTTAAAGCTTTCCTGTTGGTATTACTGTTATTTGGATGCTGCTGTATTTCATATTCCCAAAAATCATGTTTAACAAGGTAAGAACCGCCGATAATAGATCTCAGCCATTCTGCTACCTGCCAATAATACCGTGCGCGGATTTTTTTATTTAATATCATCATAGCTTTTTGGTCCAGAGCAAAAAAATCTCCAGGAATATCATTGCTCCTTACGGAAGTCTGGTGATAGGAACATTGAGTGGTAGTTTCGATATACTCATCAGGCAGTGTTCCGGCATGACCGCATTCATGTGCAGATACAAGCTTGCCGCCTCCTTCATCTTTGTTCGCACTGATTCTTAATTCTGCCGTTCCATCAAAACCAAACATGAATGACCTTCCTGTATCCGGAACAACATCCATTTTGAAGTGCGATATTTTTTCCGGTACGGACTGAGATAGCCACATTACTTTTGTATCTAATTTAATTTTAGGATCTTTCGATTCAATTTGTCCTGGTCCGGAGTTCATTGATCCATCAACCTGACTCCATCGCTTGCAAATGTTAATGCAAGTATCTTTCTTAAACTGGTCTTGTTTTGTAGTGTCATTTTTTAGCGAATCGGGAGCCTTAGCAAAATCAAAACTAAACTTATAGTATTCCAGGATGACAGTATTTTCTACCTCATCTTCTGCATCACAACAACGAAGCAATGCTCGGTCAAATCTTCCAATACTATTTATTTTTCCCCTATTCCCTGAAGGAATGTCGGGATTCGTCATAAAATTATAATGACCTGTATCGAGAGTGAAGTGTTTATGTAAGTATTCCTGCTGAACAAATGGTTGAATCGTGAAGAAATTTTTTATTACAGGCGAAGGTCTGGGTGATACAACATTTCCTGGTGGTTTTCCCACTCCATCCGGAGTTTGATTCGTTGCATCAATCCAGTTAACAGCAGCCCTGCAGCCAACAACTTCTCCATTTACATCAATTAATCTTTGGTCAAATGCTTCAAATAAATTTCCCTTACACACAACTAATCTGGTCCAGTTTGGATAATCAGCAATATAATTTTTATCGTTCTTAACTCTTTCAACTTTTTGGCTAAAATATGGTTCAGATGAATCCGGTTTGTAAATTCCAAGTTTTGATACTTCTGAATTCTTCGGGTCTTCACCAAAAAGATTTGAAAAAATTGCTATCCTGTCATTTTGAGTCAGAGTAATCGGCTTTAGAGTTTTATCTGTCAGTACGATATCATCCAAGGAAAATATAATTGGTTTATCATCAGAAGTGGTTTCTGTAGCAATCTTTTCGAATACATCTTCTTTCGTAGGCGGATTTCCGGATCCACCTGAGAGTTTAGCAAAATAATTTTTGGATTTCCAAACTCGAGGCATATCATAGAACCTGATTCTATCCGCGTTAGGAACACTTTTTGGCGAACCGCTGACATAAACTCTTGTTCCATCGTCTTTTGATTCGATGAATGTGTTGTCCTCTGTATTAAATTGAATAAGCAGTTTTCGGGATTTAAATGGAGGGTCGATTAATATCCAGGGCAGACAATGACTAAATTCAGTTTTAGTAGTCCAATTACTTTTGCTGTCGGGAGTTCCGGATGAACTTGCTGAGTTAATAAATCCTTCTATTAACAAAGGTAAAATGCTCAGTTGTTCTTTAAGGAATCTGTCAAAATAATTAAACCTTAGAAACTGCCACTTGGGATCTAATTTCATATTTATTGGGGAAGCTTCCGAACCGATATTTTCAATGCTGAGATTATCTAGGTCTTTAAATTCCTTTTCCGTATCGTCGAAGTTAGAAACTGCGGGTGATAATTCCCACGATGAATTTTTCAGATTCCATTGCAATGGCAAGCTGAAAACTTTGAAAACATTTTTGATTTTCTCTTTTACCTGTGACTCTTTGACAAGCTCATCATTTTTTGATTCATCATCCGGTGATGCAATAAAATTTGACTCTGCAAATTTAAATTCAATGGTAAAAGCTTTTTTCTCTCTAAGTACCTGGAGAAAAACCTGCCCATTATCATTTTCTATAATTCTGTCTTCAGTTGTATTATCCTTAAATTTCAATGTGTATGGAAATCCTTTCGGGAATGCACGTTCTTTTCCTTCAGGAGTTTTATAAACAAATTTCAGATGGACTCTGACTGCAACACCGCTTGGCAATGGAAGCGGAGAAACAGGTACCGGATTCCTTTTGAAAAATCCTTTCGGATATAAATCACATTTTGATTTTACACATTGAAATTTTATTGGATGACATTTTAATTCGGGCTCTTCACCGTCATCAAAGAATAAAATTTCAACACGGCGGTCAACAGGATTTTCATCTTCGGTTTTTGCTTCACTTGCAGGATGGTTTTCCCCGCAGCCAATCACCGGTGCAGGATTAGGCTGATTCTTTTTTACAAAATTTAATTTTGTACGAAGTTCATTCAAGCCATCTTCAGTTATTCCCATAATTATAAGAAGCTCGAGAGTGTACATATCAAAGAAAGCACCCCAGGTTTGCTTGCCCCTCTTTCCATCTTCTTTAATTCTTATAAACTCACGGCTGAATTTGCTTTGATGTTTTTTTAAATCTAAAAAATCCTGGTTATATCTTTTTTGAAATTTCAATATTGCTTCTTCAGTTCCCGGGTTCATCTTGTTGGTTTTAGGACCAGGATCGCAATCATATTGAAAGTTGAAAGAAATCCATTTTAATATTTGCTGAATATCTTCAACCTGGTTTTTATCATCTGAGGATTCAGTCCATTTACCTCTTTCACCCATAAACATAAAAAAAACATTTTCGGCTCTCTTCTGAGAAAGAGTAAGGTTATAAAACTCACCACCCTTTTTATCTGTATGACCGGCGATCAATATTTTTTGCAGGAATTCTTTTTTCTCCGCCTGTTTAAAGCAAGCAAACAAAACACCTAAACCAGTAATACGATTCTGCTCTTCTGTTCCCGGTTGTGGTTCATCAGTGCCATAATCAGGCAAAAGCACCGCGCTGTCAAAATGGAAATTAATGTCTTCCATTTCTATTACCGTAACTTCGGAGGTCGACTGAACTGAAAATTGATTTAACTGTCCGGATTTCAGCTTATCAATCTTAGAGTCAGCGTTTTTAAATTTTATTTCGAGTAAATCAGTCATTTTTAAGTTAGAACAAATTCAATCTTCGATTATTAAACAAATCAGAATATTATTACCCTACATCAAGATTGATATTATCGCTTTAATGATTGTGAAAACAGAAGAATAAATTTTTATTTTTGTTTTGGTTTAAGATTTGGAAATTTTACAGAATAATTACCGGCAGGAATTTTTTCAATTTTCTTATAGCCGTTTGAATCGAGCTTTCCATTTTCAATTTTTCCATCCGGTAAGAATAGAATGAACTCTTCATTTGCTTTGGGATTACCTTCATCATCTTTTAATTCCAGTTCAATAAAATCTTCATTGAATAACAGATCTGACCTGGATTTTGATTGCCCAATTAAAACTTCAAAATAGTAACCCCCTGAAGAATATTTTTTCTCTTCACCTGAAGTTTGTTCATTTCCTTCAAAATTATTTTCAAGCTCAAATTCAATTTTATTATTCTTTACCTGTTCTTCTAATGTTTTTACAACTGTATCGGGTCCGGTAATATCCTTTTTATAAATCTGTATTGTTGCTTTCGTGCCATCTTCATATCCCATTGATTCTGCAGTTAATTTTACTTTATCACCGACCTTAACAATATTTTTAGACCAGGCAGATTTTTGGACATTGAATAAAACTACTTCTCCTTTGCCCTTGCCAACCGAATCTCTTAGAATCTTGCCATCTGTTCTTAAAATACTTTTAGATTCTTTTTTATCGGGATCGTTTAATTTATACGGTACACCGCTGATGAGATTCCCGGCTTTATCCTTAACCTCAAACTCTAACCAATGTTCTTCTTTAGTTGAAGTTTCAACATTATCTGTAAGCGCTTTCTTAGCACCTGCGGTTGCTGAAGCTGCACCGCTCGAACCAGCTCCACTGCCACCTCCACTCCCGCCACCAGAACCTATCATAACTGTCATGCATCCGAGTACTATTGTATCAGGTGGACCGACACATGTAACCATATCACCCACTTTGGCTGCAGGCAAACCGCCAATCAAAACTGTTGGACTTCCTGGTCCTACAATTGGTCCGCCAACATGCGGCACTACACCTGTAACCAGTGGACAAATATGCATATCGGTTAGCCGTGCAGCAGGCATCCCTCCGATTAAAACTGTTGGATGACCAAGCACAATTGCTCCACCATGTGCACAAGTATCTCCCATTCTGGCTGCAAAACTCATATCATCCTATCTCTTTTTTAATAAAATATAAATGAAATTTTAACTTATTTATTAATTAATCATTACTAAGCTGCCCTTAACACTTGTCATACCTGAGCATTCGACATCAGTTTTTGCTCCACCAGATAATTTAGCTGTAGCACCTCCTTTTATTTCGATGCCTATTCCAGCTTCAACTTTTGTGTTCATATTACCTTTAGCTTCCAGATTCATACCTGTAAGTTTAAGATCCATTTTAGCTTCCTGAGTTATACCGGACGCATTTAGCTTGTAATCTTGTTTTGCTTCCACTTTTATATTCCCAGCTTTGAATGATGTATCTCCTTCAGTCTCAAGTTTAAAAGTTTTTGATTTTATACTTATCTCCCCCTTGGGTGCTAAAATTTCTATTCCGCCTTCTTTGGTTTCAATAACGAGCTTGTTGTTTTTAATATCAAGGATAAATGTATTCTTTTTTTCCTTATCCGATATCTGAATTTTCTCTTCACCGCTTTTATCATTAATTGTTATGAAGTGACCTTCTTTGCTCACTACCTCAATTTTAGTGTTCTTATCATCCATGAGAATTTTATGACCATCTTTACTCTTCACTTCAATATTCTGATTCTTATCATCCATCGTTACTTTGTGTTTGTCTTTTGAGATCACTTCAATTTTATCATCCTTATCGTCAAATATTAATTTATTTGCATCAGGAGTGGATAAAATGATTTGTGATTCTTTTGATTTGTCATCCATTATTAATTCATTTCCCGCTGCTGTTCTTATAATATTTTGTGTTTTATTTTTTGATGCAACCGGTGTCGCTTGTGAAGGGTTTGGAACAGTACCCAACCCAATTGGTCTGTCAGGATTTCCATCAACACAAGCCCAAAGCAATTCAGTGTTTGCATGGTTTGGAAAATGAACACCATATCCCTCACCGGAATAATTTTGTGTAAGTCTTATCGGCATTGTTGCTTCACCATTAGATTTGTCGCTCAAATCAAAAAGCATCTTTGCTCTATATCTTCCATGGTCATCGATGTAGGCATATTCATCACCGGAACCCGACTCTATTTTTGCACTCATTATTCCTGAAATTTTTGGAAACGGGGTTTTGCGCAATGGACGAAAATCAATTTCAAAGGGGATGGCTTCGAATCGGCATTCGAATGTTGGTTCATATTTTTTTTGTTCCGGGAGAAATGCAAATAAACTTTTTTGTGTACCCCTGTGAAATGATTTGGTAATTATATATTCGCTGTTCCAGTCATCTCGATAATGTTTCTCCATTTTAAATCTTGCTCCTGCTCTGAACAGGCGAGAGTCAGTTATTCCACTGAATATTTTACTCTGACAGAGGAACTCCTGGTTTCTAACCTTTGCAAGAAACTCAGCTTCTTTTTCATTCTGGAAATTATCTCCGAAAGAATAATACAAACCCGGATGGGTGCTTTCAATCTGGCTCTGTGCCATTAATTGTTTTTCCGGGAACATATAATTATAATCTTTAAGCTGAACCATTCCTGTAACCACTTTTTCTCGACATTGAATTTCAGAGATAGATTCAGTTTCACTTAATGGATCTTTATTCAAATTGTAACCAATGGCTTCGCTTGTTCTGATATCAGGAAGCTTGCTATTAATATCAGTGAATACAACAACATCTTTATCGTTATTATGATCGAAGTAATAAAATATTCCATAATGCTCCAGCCGTCTGTGCAGAAATTCTAAATTAGTTTCATTATACTGAACAATGTATTCGGATTTTGGATAAGAACTTTTAAGGTCAACCTTATAATCGCTTCCTGATAAACCTGCATCTGTGAGTACCGAATTAATAACATCCTTTATTTCCATATTCTGATAAACTTCATTTTGAAAAACCAGACTTAACCTCCAAAGCCTCGGCACAAGAATTACCTCGTAAAAAACATATTCATTTGTTCTTCCATATTGCTCTATGTGTGATATAATCCCATGAATTTTTATTGGTTCTTCCTCTCCACGATTTAATAAATACGTAGCATTGTTATTGAGGATTTTTGAAGTATCAAGCGCAGGATTCTCTGAAATAATTTTTATTCTGAACCTGAACAAATCTGAGATTTTTTCTTCACCTTCGAAGGATAGAACATTTACACTTTCATCCTCAAGATTAGAGAAGTGAAGTTCATAGTAAGGCTTATTAAACTTGTAAGTAACCATTGTTAACCTCTTATAAAAATATAAATTATAAAATTCTTCTAAATGTTTATTGAATAGTAAAATATTATCGTTTAAAGTTTTGGTTGACTAAATTAGATTGAATTACACTTATGAAAATTTATATTTGAATGAACCGTCTTTTAATTTTGAAACCGATAACTTTTGTGGGTCCTTTCCTTCTGCCATAAAACTTAAAAGCTGAGCAGAGATCTCAGGTGCAAGTTTTCTGTCAACAATTGCATCGATGTTTCTTGCTCCAGTCTCCGCCCTTGTACAGGAAGCCACTATGTCATCTATTACGGTTTTGTTAAACTCGATTTCGAGTTTTCGGTTTTGCATTAATCTCTTTTTAATTTTATTCAGTTTCATCTCAACAATCGGCCTCATTGCTTCAGCATTAAGTGGAAGAAAAACAATCGGTTTTACTCTGCCTAAAAACTCTGGTCTGAAATATTGATTAAGATATGGTCTTAGTTCTTCCAGCAGATCATCAGGTGAATTCATTCCTTCATTATATTTCTGGAAGAGAACATCTGAAGCAAGATTTGAAGTCATGAAAATTGTTGTATTCGAGAAATCAATATTTCTCCTGTCGGCATCCTGTAGCATTCCCCTGTCAAAAACCTGCATGAAAAGATCAATCACATTGGGATTAGCTTTTTCCATTTCGTCTAAAAGAACTACGCAGTAAGGTCTTCTCCTAACCGGTTCACTTAATGCTCCACCTTCACCATAACCAACCAGGCCCGGATCAGCACCAATCAATCTTGAAGTATTGTATTCGTTCTGATACTCTGTCATATTTAATGTTACCATAAATCTTTCGTCACCGAATAATACTTCAGCTACAGCGCGTGCGAGTTCCGTTTTACCAACACCGCTGGTTCCTACTAATAGAAAAACTCCAATCGGACCTTCTTCCTTTTTAATCCCAACTTTTGCACCACGGATAACATCAGCAATTTGTTTTATTGCATGATCCTGACCAACAACTCTCTTTCTCAATTCATCCTCAAGTTGAAGCATAGTAGTCATTTCATCTCTTGTCATATTTCCAACTTTAATCCCAGTCCAGGCTTCAATTACTTCGGCAACAGTACCTGCAGTCACTTCAGCAAAAACCTGCGGGCTTGGATCCTGCAATTTGCTTAATTCCTCTTTTATTTTGGAAATTTCATTTGTTATTTTCGGATCAGCTCTACTCTTATCTTCTTCATTAAATTTTTTCATACGAAGATCCATAAGCTTTTTCGTCATTTCACTTTCAATCTTCCATCTTTTTTCATTCTCTTCAATTTTTTTCTCAAGCTTTTTCTTTTTTGCTTTTAGCTCGGTTAATGATTCCTGGTTAATCTTAAGATCCATATCAGAATCTTTTTGTTGTGAGTTGATTGCCATATCAACTGATTTCATTTCACTGATAAGTAATTCCAACTTTGGCGGCTTACTTGTCAAGGACATTTTAACTCGTGTAGCTGATGTATCAAGCAAATCAACAGCTTTATCAGGAAGCTGACGACCTGCAATATATCTGCGGGAAAGTTTTACGGCTGCTTCTAGCGCTTCATCAGTTATGTGGATTCCGTGATAAGCTTCATACTTGGTTTTTATTCCTCTTAACATTAAGATAGCTTTATTATCATCCGGTTCACCAACGTGAATTGGCTGGAATCTTCTTTCCAATGCAGCATCTTTAGCGAAATATTTGTTATACTCAAGATACGTTGTTGCTGCAACTGCTCTGAAAGTTCCCCTTGCCAAAGCAGGTTTTAATAAATTTGCTGCATCACCGCCGCCGGCAGAGGCACCAGCGCCGATCAGAGTATGAGCTTCATCAATAAATAGTATTGCTGGTTTTGGCGAGTTTGAAATTTCGTTTATCACTGCTTTTAATCTTTTCTCGAATTCACCTCGCATTTTTGTTCCTGCCTGAAGCGAACCCATATCCAATGAATAAATTTGAATGTTCTTTAAAATATCAGGAACTTCATCGGCTGCAATCTTTATAGCTAAACCCTCTACCAAAGCTGTCTTTCCAACACCGGGTTCACCGAGTAAAATTGGATTTGATTTCTTCCTTCTAGAAAGAACTTCAATTACCTGAATGATTTCTTCGTCTCTTCCCAGTATCGGGTCAATTTTTCCGTCTTTTGCCTGCTGCGTAAGATTTGTTGTATAAAGATCAAGCACGGTTCCGTCAGGTGGAATTTCTCTTGCTTCTTCCTGCGAAAGTATTTCAGCAGCAACTGAAGCATCTTCAATTGATCCTTTAACAATATTGTAAAATTCAGTTTTCAGCTCTTCCTGTTTTATATTCGAAAAAACATCCATTAATCTTGAACTGATAACCTGCTCAGAAGAAATAAACACTTCAAAAAAAGCTCCCGATCTAATCTTTGTTTCGTGATGATGGACAGAACTTGTAATCCATGCCTGCTCGAGTAATTCGGTTAACAACGGTGAGAGTTTTGGCTTACCTGAATTTCCCTTATCCATTTGTTCGAGATTCTTTGTAATTATAGAGCGAACATCACCTTCATCAATTGTATAATGTTTCAATATAAGCGGAACATCACCCTGACCGTCTTCCAGTAAGGCATTCAACAAATGTTCGAATGTTATTTCGTAGTGACCGCGATTAATTCCTAATCCAGTTGCGGTGTCCAGATTTCTTACTAAATAATTATTCAGTTTTAGTAAGAGGGATTTTAAATCCTTACTCTGCATAGTATTCTCCCGATAATTCTTGTATCAGATGGTTTGAATTTCATGATTCTCAACCGAATGTAGATTATTTAAGTAGAGATTATGAATTAAGGTTATTGAAGTGAATGTAATTTAGTTTACCTGCACAATTTCTTCATAAGGCAGATAAACATTAATAAATCCCTGGTCAGGTTTTCCAAGCCATAAACTTGTACCCAATTTCAATCTGTCATCGTTCCAGGAAACAGATACAATTGAATCAGATATAATTTTAAAGTTAAAATCGAATTCCAAACCATCATTCAGATAGATTTTTAGTAACTCTATAAGTTTATTTGATTTTTCTTTTCCCGGAAGAAACTCCAGGTAGTTTTCAAATGAAATCGGACCAATATCAATACAAATTCTGCTTGTATAATCTACCGCACTTTTTCCGATGAAACTGGTTTGCCCCAAACGATACTCGTCATCCGAAACTTTAGGCATATCAGAGAGTTCAACCCAACGCGGGACGAACTCTTTAATACTCATTTCAAAGCCGGGAAAATAATAAATTAATAATATCTGAAGCCCGGCTTTATTCCTGACACGCATACTGAACAGGCCAGAAAATTTCAGTAGAGCAAAATCCGGTAAAACAGAATCTATTTTCTTAGAAAAAAATCCTCTGCCGGTAAATGAATTAATTCTTTCTACTACCTTGTTTTCTTCATCACTTTTCAGGTGAAGGTAATACCTATACTTTTTCCAGGATTGATAATAAAGCCAGTAAAACCTGTTATTAAAAATATCAAGAAAGTTTTGAAGCGGTACTTCTCCTTTCCCGATTACTCTTTGCTGAAGATCAACCTGATCGTGATAACACCTTGGCAATGGTGCATTAATACCGTACAGACCCATAAAAGTTAATACAAATTTAATTGTACGATCTTCGTAAGAAACAGATTTTAAATCGCTTGCCGGGTATTCGTATTTCTCAGAAGGTCTGAACTGAAGACCGGTTTGCTCAAGCAGAAAATCTTTCCTGTCCGGATAATCTTTTTTGGAAATGTTTTCTGCAATCCAAACGGCCTGCCAGACATTGTATTGTGGACCATAACGAACCAGGTCATCAATCACACTGGAAGGATTTCGCCTGTTATCGGTTCCCATTTATATTCTTTATTTGTTCCAATTTCAGTTATCTTCAATAGTATATACGAATTAATAGTAACGTATTGAGATAAAAATTTATTAAGAATCAGTCCTATTAAATTTATATCGCCTTCACCTTGCTCAAATTCCTTCGGATCAACTTCAACATGAAATTCAATCCCTCTGATAATAGCCTGATTTTTAATTCTACTGATAAGTTTCGGCTGATGTATTTTTTTAATTCCTTCAATTCTTTTTTTATTCGGATGGTTATGAGTCTTTGACCAATTATATAAATTTAAAATACTCTTCAGCGAATCAAGATCTGACAGGCTTGAATAGCTCGTTGAAAGGTGTGCAATTAAAGACCACAAATAATTATTTCTCTCCGGACCTTCCAGCACTTCAGTCGGGACGGTGATGTTTGATGCTTCAATACCTGCAGGAAAATTCAGCGGTTCTTTTATTGCACCTACTTCGAGGTAAGCTGATGGAAGAAACCCATTAGACAATGTTGCTTCAATGCTCAAAGTTTCTTTAGGAAAATCATCCAGGTCCATACTTTTCCCAAACAATCTTATATAAGTCTCCGACATATCATTAAGCTGGTTTCTCCTGTAAACGGAAAAAAATCTTTTATAATTATATTCAGGATCGCTGGTTTCGAGTATGTCGTGAGAGGTTATTGGAATATATTTGTATTGTTCAAATTTGTTTTCACTTATACCTGATACTTTATCAACTGAATAGATTTCCCTGCTCTTCCTCCTGTTTAGATCAGGGATAATATAATATTCCGGAAGTCTCTGATTAACAATTACTTCTTCGGTAGATCGTGAAAACAAATTTATGATCGGTGTACAATGAACAAGAATATTTTTTTCAGAAGGCCATTTTTCTTTTGGCATCTTTCTGTTAAAATCAAATTTAATTTCAAAACTGTTGCTGTCATCTGAACCTTTAAAATTTTCCAAACCTCTTATATCAACAAAAAAGAATTTTTCAGTGAATGCAAAATATTCGTGCAGCAGTCTGAAACCTGAAAATGTCTGACGTGAATAAGGCAGAATTGAATGATCTTCTTTTTCATTAAACTGATCAATTGAAAGTTCAGGTATCCCGATTTTAAAATTTTCTATTAACCTGTAATGAGCTTTGGAATCGGTATTTTCCCTGATCGAAACCGAGGTCACATAATTGTTCAGGAATAAAAGTAAATTGTATTTAATTGATGATGACCCTATCAGATATAGCTGAAGGTTATTCAATTCAAGAGAATTGTAATTAACATTTCTATCCGGCTGAATTTTGATGATAAGAGATGAAAATCCTTTTGGAGAATCTTCGACAGATACTCCTTCAAGGGTGAACGGTCTTACAACAAGATCCTGTGTGGTTCTGAAAATGAATTCAGCAGGTTCTTCTTTTTCTGTTATCCTGCTTTTATCGGATGGACCAGCATGAACTTTATATTTTACTTTATACTTTCCACTTTGCGTTTGAATTTCACTTCCTTTCCGGATAACAACCGGACCGGTAACCGAACCGGGTTTATGCTTTACCTGGAGAATTGAGCAGGATGGAAATGGTTTTAAGAGGTTAGGAAAGAGAATCTCAAGAATTCCGCCTGCAATTTCCGGAAATTCATCATCCAATCGTTCATGAATCCGGCCTGCGAGAAAAGCAAATCCTTCGAGCAGCCTTTCAACAAAAGGATCTTTTCTTTCACGTTCGCTGAGATGAAGCCGTGAACCTAAAGTAGGATGCTTCTTGGCAAATTCTTCGCCGGCAACCTGGAGAAAATTATATTCTCTTTCAAAATATTTTTCTATGCTCATACTTTTTTCCGGTGATAGCCACTTTAAAAGTGATTCTCACATTTATATTTTACTTGATATCCTTTTCAAACATTACTTTAGTCCAGCCCGTGCTTGAAAATTCTGTTAATAAAATTTCTTTGTTCGGGTTGTCTTTAATGGTTGCAACAATCTTTATAGATATTCTCATCATCTCCTGGTCAAAATCAGTTTTTTGTACCTGGACATCGCCAATTCGTGGTTCGTATTTAAGAATTACATTTCTGATTTCTTTTTTGATAGGATCAATCGAATTTCCTGAATCGAAATAGAGCTGAAGAATATCCGGCATTCCAAAATCCGGAAGATGCTGAACAGAACCCTGGCGGGTAGATAAAACCATCCTGAGATTTTCGATGATGCTTGACCTGATTTTCTGATCCTCTGTTAAATCGTCAAAATGATATGCATCTGCATCGTCAGGATTTTTAGTTTCGGATGAAAACTGCCCGACTAAAATATCATACAAACTAAGATTTTTCATTTAACTAGGATGTTATGAGAGGATGAAGAAATAAAACTTGCCAACAGAATTGATTTTGAACAATAGTTTTACATCTATAATGAAAGTGGATAATTAAGCCCCGAATATTTTGGACAAATTATCCACTTCGCAAGTAACACTAAAAAATTAATTCAAAAAGCCTGTTCAACGAAGGTAATACCGCCTTCTATAAATTCCCATTGAAATTCTCTAGCCAGCATACGTACAGTTTCAAGGTGACCGATACCTTCATTCTCTGTCCGATAAGTGGGAGGCATCCAGTTTCTTACAGAAACTATTTTTGCATCTTTTAAAGTGTAGTAAAAATAAGGTTCCTCTTCTCCGGATTCCATCCCGATCCTGTACAAGGTGATTTTAATTTCTTTACACATCGCACCCTGACACACTATCTGATAGAGTTGAGGGGTGAGTTTATCAATCGCCTTAACGATTTCGAACGCAGTAATTTTTCTGGAACCTTGAATCCTATTCTCTTCTTTTTCATATGGAAGATAAACTTCGTGATTAAATTCATAGACCAGACTTGTATCATTGTCTCTTGGTCCGGGTAATACATTACCCTCATGGTTTTTAATTAATATTTCACCTTTTACAGCCATGTTGTGCCTCCTTCATTAAGGATTGTTGAATAAGTTAATTAGTTATGTTCTCTGCAATTCTGAAGTCATAAATAAAAGTGAAGATAAGGAGGAGATACTACCATCCATATCGAGATAGTATCTCCAAAAATTAATCAGGCAGCTTCTTCACTTGAGTGGAATGCAATAAGTTTAAGATTAACATCCATTCCGGTAATTGCAACGTGCGGTCTGAACTCAGCGCTTATCTGGAAGAATCCGGGTTTTTCTGCAAGCTCTTCAACATGCAGCTGATAAGAACGAAGAGGTCGTTCTGCAATAACTGATTCAGGCGCATTTGGAAAATCTGCAACCAATGTATCCAGCCATTTCTTAAGATCTTTTTCAATATCTCCTGCACCAGCATTCTTTCCTACAAATGTCAATTGACGATACTTCAAATAATGAGCGATCCTTGTTACTAACATTGTATATTGCAATCTAGCACCGACTGCATAGTTTGCACTTGCTTCAGGATCGTTTTTAATTTGTTTTGCTCTGTTTACAGAAGGAACTTCGAAGAAGCATGCATAGTCTGTTCTATCCCAATGTGCCAGTGGGATAAACCCAAGATCACAAAGTTCCTGATCTTTTGCCTGTCCGACAGAAGCTTCAACCGGAACTTTTAATTTTTTCTGACCATGTTCCTCATATGTTGGGACCGGCAGGTTTTCAACTTTACCTCCTGAATCAACACCAACAATCTTTACGCTCCATCCCCATTTTTCAAAACTCCGCACCATATTTGAAGCTAAAGCAAATGAAGCATTGCACCAGAGACTATTATCCTTTCCCTCGCGGTAAACTCCTTCCGTATAGCTGAAATTTTTTGTTGGTTCAGATTCTGCGCTGTAAGGAAGTCTTCCAAGGAACCGGGGCAATGCTAAACCGATATATTTAGCCCGATCATCGTCCCTAAAAGCTCTCCAGGCCGTATATTCAGCTCCATCATTCACCTGGTCAGCTAAGAACCTGTTGTTCATTACATCACCGAAATTTTGTTCACCGAAAAATTTATGACCGGCATTTCCTATAAACGGAATCTGTGCAGATTCTGAAAGAACTGATAAATGCTGCAACAAACTGACATCCTGAGCAGAGTTATCAATCTGAAAATCACCTACGATTGCAGTGTAGGAATGTCCGCCTACTTTATCGTAAGCTCCCCAATAGATATGATGCCATAAACCGGAATCTTTTTCATAACCTTCCCCGTTTGCGGCCTCATTTAAATCATCATATAACTCTTCTTTTGTTATATCGAGAAGTTCAAACTTTACAGGTTTGCTAAACTCTGTATTCTGAACCAAGAATAATAAACCACGCCAAGTTGATTCAACTTCCTTAAAATCATCATGATGAAGAATGACATCCATTTGTGCACTTAAAACTGTATCTATATCGGCTATAAAAGAATCAACAAGAGCACCGGTAACTTTAAATACCTGAGATTCTTTACCAACCTTACTTATAAATTCAGCCACTGCGTTCTTTTTGGTATCATCCAGCATGGTCAACAATTTATCAACAGAACTTGTTCCGGTTTTTTGTTCCTGTTCTGTTCTGGTTTCCTTTTCTTCTGCCATTTTTATTAAACCTCCAATTTAATTTAGTTATTTATAAGTAAAGGTTTTAAGCTTTTTTAACCTGAGCCGCACCAAGTTTTGAAAGCAGATCATCAATGCTTCCACTTCCATCTTTAAGTACTCCTTCGAGTGCTTTTTTCAGATTTGCATCTTTAAGGACTGCAATTTTCAATTGCTTAAGCCTTTCTCTCGCTTCAAGCAATTGCCTGAGCGGTTCAACCTTTTTAACTATTTCATCAGGATGAAAATCTTTCATATCCTGGAAATTAAGATTTACTTCCATCTGAGCTTCCGGATCATCAGAGAGTTTATTTGAAACAGTAAGTTTCAGTTTAGGATTAATATCCTTAAGTACTTTCTGAAAATCTCCTTTCTTTCCAATAGTTCTCAGCCGCCGGTCTTTGACCATACCCTGGCTGCCGGATTCACTTTTGCTGTAATTACCCGGTATAAGCAGACGGTAATCAAGCTCAACACTTTCCTTTGCATCGCTG
>DATDOL010000087.1:0-6870 GCA_035293265.1 Ignavibacteriaceae bacterium
CTCAACGTTTGAAAGACTTGGATTTCCGAAAGTGGCTGCAGTATCCTTCAACGGAACTCTGAATAAATACCAACCTGAACTTGTAAAACCACCACCTTCTCTGAATGGATTCTGTGCCGTTGTATCAAGAGGAATCTGGTATCTGAAGTAACTATTTGTCAAATCAACATTACCATTCCGATTTAGATCTTCTGTGTCTGGTAAAAGTCCAACATCGGTTAAAACGGCATTACCCTGCGAACCATTAATATTAAAATAATCGAATATTGTATTTGTCTCGCCGGATACATATCTAAAATTATCACCGCTTGGATCTCCTTTAGTACTTTGATATTCAGTTCTTTCTTGAGGATCAAGAAATCCGTCAAGACCTGTATCCTCACCTTCATCAATTGCATCATTAAAGTTTAAATCTTCCGAGTTAGTCGTATTATCAGGAATTACATCTTCACTTATTCTCCCCAAGTCAATAGTCAAAGTTGCGTTTGGCGGTGCCTCCGATATATGCATCCAGAATTCAAAAAATTCAATATTTTGTTCAATTAAATTATTTGCAGTTGATGAAAGTACCCTCATGACTCCACCCCAATTGTTTTCGCGTTGCTGAAGATCAGGCTGCCAGTTGTATGTGCCGGGTGTATCAGGTAGAAAAACGTAATCCAAAACTGTTATCTGCTTATCTGCTCTTGCGACCTGTCTTCTTCCGCCAAAAATGCTGTCAACTATTACATCCGACGGAGTTATATTGAACCAAAAACTTTTTGCTTTTCGATACATTCTTTCCTGCCGGTCTAAACCACCGATTACATTTAATCCTTCAGGAACACTCAGGTCCTTCCATCCAGTGTAACCAATGCCGACCGGAATCAATCTCTTGGCACCTTCAAAATCATCAATGTATGCAATACTTTTTCCTCCATCTTCAGAAATTGTACTTTTCTTGGTGTTAGGGTCAGGCAGCATGTAAGCATATTCACCGGTGAAGTTAAAAAGGGACATTTCTCTTGTTGAAGTAAAAATGTCGAGAATGTTGGTTACGAAAGGAAGCTCTGCAGAAGTTTTAAAATCCGTTCCGTAAATTGTATTGCTTAACGGTTCTTCCCCAATCCTCACTTTATCACTTAAGGTTTGCTGATTTAAATTCAATATTGTAAAACCCAGCTGTGTTTTATCTGAGAATTCATATAAACCACGCGCGCCAAGTAAAGTTTTGGAAGCAAGCTGGAAGAGATCATTCTGTTCGTATGTAATTCTAAGATCTGCACCGGGAACTAATGCAGCATCATTCCTGATCGTAAGCTGACCGATATTATAATCAACAACATAATCCACATTAACTGCTAATTCTCTTCCGTTGAGAATTACTTTAACTGAATTTTCAACAACATTAAATCCAAGCTGATAAACAGCAGTTGAAGTTCCTGTGCTCTTTCCAATCAGGAGCCACTTGTCGGCGCCTTTATCATAACTGGCAGCAGTTTTAGTAGTATCGTAAATTTTTTGATAATTATATTGATTAGAATCGAGTTCTGAAGGCAAATGTTGGCCAAATGGTTCAAGATTGGGAAAAATAATTTCGCCTGTTTCTGGAAATATCGTAAAGCCGGGACGCCAGTCAAAGACGTTATCTGGAGTCGAACTTCCACCTGATCCTAATTGATCTAATCCGAATGCCTCTAAGAGCTTGATGCTACCGGTTTCGGTTGGAAGTTCCTCTGCGGGTTCCTGTCCAACCAATTCATAATTAATTTTGAATTCAAACCCTTCCTTTTTTACATTTCTCGCACCCGTTGGATAAATGTTTTTCAACTGTAAATCCCATGCAGTTGTGAATCTTGGTTGAAGATTTTTAGGTTTGACTAATTTTAAAACTAATTGAGAAGCTGTATCTGAGTTAGCTGCTATTAATTCACCAAAAGTAATATCACCTGTTCCCTGTATATAAGCAACAGCTATGATATCCTGTTCGTTCAGGCTGGTTTTAAACGAGATAAATCCCGTTTCAGGATGTAATATATAATCAACGCTTTCTTCCAACTTTAAAAACCTTCCGGTTTCCTCTTCCCCGGGTATTGGATTTGGAATTGGGTCCTTCCAACTTGGATCATAAGTCGTTTCTCCTAAAGGAAGCGGAGGAAGATTAATATAACAATTTGCGTTTCTTTCTTTTGACCTGTCTGAAGAAATAACATTGATGGATTTCCATACTTCTATCTCGTAAATCTGAAGATCCGGATTAACCTGTGCCGGAATGTTAAAATAGTATGCTGAAAATAAATCATTGTTAGCAAATGACTGGTCAACAAAATAGTGGTTATCGGAATAACCATAAGCCCGCACTGTATAATCCTGTGAAGTGGAACCTCCTGATACAGAAACTTCTTTTGTTTCTCCTTTTTTCTGGCTGGCAATGCCGGTTAATGAAAACGGACCAAGTTTGAACTGAGCTTTGATGCCGAACAATGCTTCTGCTCCGCCAATTAATGATGATGTTTGAAGTGAAACGTTTCCCGCTTCAATGCTCTGAATGATCTCATCGTCATACCCGGTGTATTTAATCTTCAACTGATTTTCATATTCAAATGTTCGCTCAGTATTCCAGTCGGCGACAATGTTTAATTTATCACCGATTGTTCCGCTGACATTTATCTGAACCTGCTGTTTGAAGTCGGGTTCATTCCTTGTATTACCGAGTCGCGAAGCAGTTACACCTTCGGTAGTTTCACTTCGCCATGCACCATGAATTTGCACAGCACCGCCAATCTTCAACGAAATTTTTGGTTCACCGAAAATGCTGAGCACTCCGACGCTTGGAAGCGGAATTTCAAAATCAGTGATGTCAGTTATCAACTGGCTCAAACCCATTTTTTCATCCTTCAGTTTGTATGAATAACCAAGTGTTTCCCATGAATCGCGTTCTCTCAATCCAAGCTTAAGGTAGATATAATCTTCAATCGGCACCCTCTGTACAATTTTGGTTTCCTGTGTGCCAATCTTTTCTTTGATAATCACATACTTACCTGTTGAGTCCATTTCAATTGATCGTTTAACGTAAGCTGGCGATGGCTGAACAAAAAATTTAGATTGTTTCTTCGGACGGATTTCAACATAGGGTTTATCTTCGCGATCATATTTAAAATACTTTAACCGGTTTGTGGAATCGAGAGCCAGCGAATCAATGATAATAACAGAATCTGCAACCAAAGCTGAAGTATCTGTGATAGAAGAAGGTACTGAATCTATTATTTCCATTTTTTCTTTGAGTAGTTTTTCTTCCTCAGTGCTGTCGGCAGGGAAACTCATTTGAAAGTTCGGAGAATTCAAAGCTGATCCATTCTGAACATAAAATTCTTCAGCGTTTAATGGAATTAAAAATTCATTAATCTCAGGCTGAATTAAAGTTTTATTATCTTTTTGAAGGAATAAAGAAGAAGAGTTTTGAAAATCGAGAGAATAATATTTAAAGCAAGCATCAATCCAGAAAGCTTTATTAATCTGCAGTTCAATTGATGAACGAAAACCCAAATTAACACCAGCGAAAAAAATGATAGAAAGGAATACAGCAATTCGCAGAATCTCTCTAACAAGATTTACGAGCCAATTTTTGATAAATTTGCCTAAAGAATATATTTCAGAAATTAACCGATAATAAAAAAGTAGAAATTAACCGATAGTGCTCCTTTCGCTTTAATTTTAGGCAGAAAAAATTAGATAAATGCAACTTCATTATCAACCAATTTTTCAGGTAAAAGTGTAAATAACCGCTAAAATTTAAACTTTAATTGATAGCTAAAAGAGGTAATTATAAATCGCCGAAGAAATAATCCCAAACATAGTTTCGGAAATAATCATGATATGGAATTCATTTCCAGCCTATTTTAAATTAAAAATTAATTTGCGTCATTTTGAAAATAGTTTACAAAATAAGTTAACGTAAGCGATTAGATTTTACTATTATAAAAATTAAATTCAATTGCAGACGATCAAAATAATTTTAACAACTTTCTTATGAGCAGATTACTCCTGATCATTCTATGTTATCTCCCAACTTTTTTTAATCTGACACCACAGGAAATTGAATCACGATTAGATACAATAGTTGTAGAGGCATTTCGCTCAGGACAAAATGCAATTGATGTTCCATTTAGCTTTGATTTTGTTGATGCCAGGCTAGTCGAAAGATCAGAGCCGGGTAGATCTCTTGATGAACTACTTTTTAATATTCCGGGAGTATTTGTAAACAACAGGTTTAATCCTTCATTAGGTGACAGAATTAGCATTCGTGGCATTGGAACAAGAGCTTCATTTGGTGTCAGAGGAATAAAAATTCTTCTTGATAATATTCCACTAACCATGCCGGATGGACAATCGGAGCTGAATAATTTAGATTTTGGATCAGCAGGAAGCATTGAAATTATCAGGGGACCAAGCTCGTCATTGTACGGTAATGCATCTGGTGGAGTGATCAATATTAAAACTGAAAACCTTGTTTTGCAAAAAAAATTTCCAGAAGAAACTTTTTTTACTTTTCAACCAAAATTTTTGACAGGTGCTTATGGATTCATCAAATTTGAAAGTAAATGTTCAGGAATCATTGATAAGTATTCATACATTATAAATTTATCAAAACTTAATTCGAATGGTTACAGAGAACATTCAGATATAAGTTCATTTCTTATAAACTCAGCTGTGGGTTATGATTTTTCTCCTTCATCAAATTTAAAATGGATATTCAATTATTTTAATTCACCGTATGCATTAAGTCCGGGTTCGCTTAATAAAGACGATGCATCGTTCTCACCACAAATGGCAAGAGATATTATTAAGCAGCAAGGTGCAAGTCAAAAAACTATTCACTGGCAAACCGGGATTTCATCTTCAATTAATTTTAATCCAAAAAGTAGATTGGAAAGCAATATATATTTTGTCTCAAGAGATCTGATTAATCCAATTCCCGGAAGAATAATTGATTTGAAGAGAATTGCTGGAGGCATCCGAACTGCTTATAACCATTCTTTTCCATCAGATAAATACAGGTTCAATTTTACATTAGGAGCAGATGTTGAATTACAATCTGATGACCGGATTGAATATGTGAATCTTGGATTGACTGATGAATTTTTAAGCTCATACGATCCGGTTGAAATTTTCGATAGCATACGGTATGGCAGTAAACTTTTAGATCAGGAAGAACGAGTGATTGGTTTCGGTCCATTCGTACAAAGTGAATTTGGTTTTTCAGCTTTTACTATTCTGCTGGGATTAAGATATAACTATTATAAATTTTCTGCGGAAGACAAATTCCTTAATGATGGAAGCGACGATTCAGGAAAACGTATAATGGAAAATTTCACCCCTGCAGCAGGGATTAACTATCGGTTCGATAATCTCACAAAATTATTTTTCAATTACTCCACTTCATTTCAAACTCCAACTACGTCAGAACTAAGCAACAGACCTGACGGACAAGGCGGTTTCAATCCTGATTTGTTGCCGGAAGAAATTTACAGCATTGAAACCGGGTTTTTAAGATATGGACTTCTCAATTTTCTGAACTTAAATATTTCAGTTTTTTACATGAGATTTACAAACATGCTGATTCCTTACCAGGTTCCCGGAAGTGAGGAAATATTTTTTGCAAACGCCGGAGATGCAGAAAACAAAGGAGCCGAATTATTGTTTGAAACCTTTCCATTTCCAAATATCAGTGCAACTCTTTCATATTCGTTTTATGAATTTGTGTTTAAAGATTACATTGCGGAATATGAAGGGAACCAATTTCAGTTATCAGGAAATTCTGTTTCGGGAATTCCGGCACATAAAATTTCGGCATCGATTCACTACCAGACTAGTTCGGGTTTGTTCGCTTCTGTAAAATTAATTTGGGTTGATAATTATTTTGTAAATGATATTAATGGTCCGCCGCCGGGAGTTTCTGAACCTCAAAATAATTTTGTTAACGACAGTTACTTTGATACGGGTATCCGATTTGGATATTTATTGAATTCCGGATTTATGAACACAGAAGTTTTTGTTGGTGTGAATAATCTTATAGATGAACGATATAATAGTTCGATCGTACCTAATGCAATTGCCTACCGCTTTTTTGAACCGTCACCGGAAAGAAATTGGTATGCGGGAGTTAAATTAATTTTTCCGGGAAATAATACTTTACCTTATTAAAATCATTTTTTTAATCTCAGAATAGTTACCAGCAATCATTCGATAAAAGTAAATACCCGATGAAAGTCTTAATGCATCAAACTCAATCTCATAGGTGCCTGCAGATTTTTCTTCGTTAACTAAAGTTGCAATTTCATTACCAAGTATATCATAAACTTTTATTTGCACTGATACCTGTGCTGTTGGAATTTGATATTTAATCTTCGTAGCCGGGTTAAAAGGGTTCGGAAAGTTTTGAAATAGAATAAACTCGTCCGGCAAATCATTTTCGTTAACAGCTGTGATAGAATTTTCAACCATGAATTTATAGAAACCGGATGGTGCCGGTAAGGGTTTGGTAACTGTTCTTCCGCTGTTTGAAGTCGCAGATAGGTAATAGAAAATTTCTGTTCCGTCAACTTGCGCCGGGATTATTGCTGAAGCTGTATCTCCCGAAACAAAGTTCATAACTGCAAAATTAAATCCAGCCAATGTGTCTGAAGTCCAATGAACGTATGATTCAACTATCCCGCTTTTAGATTTAAGTACTGCTTGAATCTCAATTGGGTCTGCCGTTGCAACTACAGAATCCATTTTTGCATGAGAAATAAAAACCGGATCTTTTACACCGACCTCTTTTACGATGCAATGTATTGCGCCTAAAGATGGAATAATTGCATTACTATTTATACCAACTATATTGTAACC
>DATDOL010000088.1:0-5526 GCA_035293265.1 Ignavibacteriaceae bacterium
TCCGACTGCGTGAGAATCATCTACCATTACCATTGCACCAAATTTATCAGCAAGATCGCAAATTCCTTTCAGATTGGCGATGTATCCGTCCATCGAAAAAACACCATCAGTAGCTATAAGAATTTGTTTTGATTTGCTTGCCTTTGCTTCCTTTAATTTTTCTTCAAGGTCTTCCATATTATTATTATTATATCGATAGCGTTGCGCTTTGCATAGCCGGATGCCGTCAATTATGCTAGCGTGGTTCAGCTCGTCACTTATAACTGCATCATTCTCTCCAAGAAGAGTTTCAAATAATCCGCCGTTTGCATCAAAGCAGGAAGTATAGAGAATGGTATCTTCCGTCTCTAAAAACTCAGAGATTTTTTTCTCAAGCTCTTTATGAATTTGCTGTGTGCCGCAGATAAAACGCACAGACGAAAGGCCGAATCCCCATTTATCAAAACTCTCTTTAGCTGCCTGAATTATTTCAGGATTATTAGCGAGCCCAAGATAATTATTTGCACACATGTTTAAGACTTTGTGCCCGCCCGTAACTTGTATGTTTGCACTTTGAGGAGAAGTTATAATTCTTTCTTTTTTATACAGTCCTTCAGTCTCTATGTTTTTTAAAATATCTGAGTAGTATTTTTTAGTTTGTTCATACATAATGATTCCTCAATTTATTGATGCCTGATTGTCGAAACTTGATGCCGGATACCGGATTACAGATATTAAATTGATATATTCAATGAAATATTTAGGTTGTCATTCCTGCGAAAGCAGGAATCCAGTACTTATTCTAAGAAGTCCTTGTATAAATCTTTCCAATCAGGGTTTGATTTTTCAATTAATTCTATCTTCCATTGTCTTTTCCATTTCTTCATTCTCTTTTCTCTAAGTATTGCTGCATTTACATCGCTTGTAGATTCGAAATAAACAAGTTTATTGATTGAATACTTTTTTGTAAAGCCTTCTATTAAACCTGAATTATGTTCATATACTCTTCTTGCCAAATCGTTAGTGATTCCAATATATAAAGTACCATTTCTCTTACTGGCGAGAATATAAATGTAGTATGTTTTCATTGTTCTGTGGATTCCGGCTCAAGGCCGGAATGACATTTATAGTTTTACACATTCTCAAAAGGATGAACTTGTCATTCCCGCGACAGCAGGAATCTATTTAATACGCAAAAAGATGGATTCCGTGTCAAGCACGGAATGACAATAGGAATATTCCACCTACATCCAATCCAAAATAATTTTTCCAGAATTCCCCGACTTCATTATCTCAAATCCTTCAAGGTAATCATCGATTTTAAATTTATGAGTGATTACCTTTGTAATATCCAGCCCGGATTGAACCATTGATTGCATTTTGTACCAGGTTTCGAACATCTTTCTTCCATAAATTCCACGAATGGTTATTCCGTTAAAGATAATTTTATTCCAGTCAACTCCGGCATTCGAAGGTAGAATTCCAAGTAAAGCAATATTTCCTCCGTGATACATCACATTGATCATATCATTAAAAGCATAAATACTTCCGCTCATTTCCAATCCGACATCAAATCCTCCGACCATTCCGAGTTCTTCAACAACATCAGGAAGTTTTTCTTTTGTAATATTAACTGCTCTCGTCACTCCCAATTTTTTTGCAAGCTCCAGGCGATAAGGATTCATATCTGTGATAACAATATTTCTTGCACCGGCATGTTTAACCACGGCTGCAGCCATTATTCCAATTGGTCCGGCTCCGGTTATCAAAACATCTTCACCTAAAATATCAAAGCTTAAAGCTGTGTGAACTGCATTTCCGAAAGGATCAAAAACTGAAATTATATCTTTAGAGATTTTTGGATCGCAGTGCCAGATATTTGAAACAGGAATCACGAGATACTCGGCAAAACAACCTGGTCTATTTACTCCAACTCCTTTAGTGTTCGGGCAAAGATGACCTCTTCCTGCACGACAATTTCTGCAGTGTCCGCAAACAATATGTCCTTCTCCGCTTACCAGATCACCTATTTCAACGTCCTGAACATTCTCTCCCATAGCTTCAATTGTTCCAACGTATTCATGTCCAACATGCATCGGTATCGGAATGGTTTTCTGAGCCCACTCATCCCAGTTGTAAATGTGAATATCTGTTCCGCAGATTGAAGTTTTATGAATTTTAATCAAAACATCATTAGGTCCGTATTCAGGAACGGGAACTTCGTCCATCCAGATTCCGGGTTTAGCATATTTTTTTACGAGGGCTTTCATTTTTTTCATTCTAATACCTTTCGGGAAATGAGAATATGAGGGAATACATTTGATATCAAGTAAAAAAATTAAAACGTGGTTTAAACTTAGAGATTAGCCGAGAAAACAACAAAAGTGGTTAAAAAAAATAACCTTGAACTAAAATAAAAAACTAAAAATTATATTAAAGAATATAATGCGAATTCAGCACCGCTGGGTCTGTGTAGTTTTAATTTCAGGGTTTTCAGTTTTTTATCAATCCATTCAGGCGCAATCGAATTAATTTTTCCGGTTTCGCGCAGCCATTGAATTTCACTTTCTGAAAATATTTCATCGGCAAGGGTAAGGCGTAATGCATCTTCAATAAATGATATTGCAATTCTGATGTTGGAAAATTTTATCGGGTCTTCATTGATATATTTATTAATAAGCAGATTATTTATTACTTCTTCAAAAAAATCCTGTGAAAATCCAAGGCGGTTTGAAAATTTTCTGATTATTTCTTTTTCTTTTTCGGTAAGCTGCTGATTCTTTTTTGCTGTGATGAGAAGTCCTTTAAGATAATTGCTGCGGTCAATCTGGGGTATTTCCATTATCCACCATCTTTTTTAAGTGTAAAGGATTTTATTAAAATTATTTGCAATGAAGTATAAAATTGTATCTGACTAACAGCCCGGATTATTAATTCCGGGTATTAAGTGTTCTGTCTAAGTAGTTAATTATTAATAAAATTCGGGACATCTGACTGAAATATTTCTCACTCTATTTTGTTAATCAAGTCAAATCGTCTAACTCAATTTTAAAATTAATTTAGAGATCATTTGTGAATTTCATAACAGTTTTTGTGCCATTAAATAATTTCCGGTGTTAGTTCCAGTGTGATCCAAAAAATTTAGGTGAACTTTTAATTCTGATATGGATTTTCATTGATTGAATGCTAGATTACAATTTTTCAGATTGCACAATAGTTTTCTGAACAACGAATATTTTTAATGATAGCTAAATGGCGGAGATATTGTGAGTAATTTTTTCAATCCGATTCAAAAATATTTTTAGTGTTTCAACTTATATCAAAATGATTTATGTTTTGAATCACGAAACACTCGCTATCAAATTCTAAAATAAAATTATTGTAAATTTGTTTTAACAATAATTCAGTTCATTTACACTTATTTTTATCAGGGAGCGAAAAAATGGAATATAGAATTGAATCCGATTCAATGGGTGAGGTTAAGGTTCCTGCAGACAAGTATTATGGTGCACAAACTGCCCGGTCATTGATCAATTTTAAAATCGGCGGAGATAAATTCCCTCGTGAGCTAATACGAGCTTTGGGTGTTTTAAAGAAAGCTGCTGCATTAACAAATAAAGAGTTGAGAACGCTTTCAGCAGATAAAGCTGATTTAATTATTAAAGCTGCTGATGAAGTGATTGATGGAAAACTCGATGAACATTTTCCGCTGGTTGTCTGGCAAACAGGAAGCGGCACTCAAACTAATATGAATGCAAACGAAGTAATTTCAAACCGTGCTATTGAAATTGCCGGCGGTGAAATGGGAAGTAAAAAACCGATCCACCCGAATGATGATGTGAATAAAGCACAATCATCCAACGATACCTTTCCAACTGCTATGCATATTGCAGCAGTAGAGGAAATTCATCGCAGACTGATTCCGATGGTTACAAAACTCAGAGATGCTGTGCAGAAGAAAACCGATGAGTATAAAAATATAATTAAGATCGGAAGAACACATTTGATGGATGCAGTTCCTCTAACACTTGGGCAGGAATTTGGCGGATATGTCCAGATGCTGACAAATGGATTGGAAAGAATTAATGCTGCTCTGCCAAGATTATATGAACTTGCTCTTGGTGGTACTGCAGTTGGTACTGGTTTGAACACTCATCCGCAGTTTGCTGTAAAATCTGCTGAACGCATTGCAAAGATAACCGGACTGAAATTTGTAACTGCCAGAAATAAATTTGAAGCCCTTGCAACCCACGATGCACTGGTCGAGTTCAGTGGAGTATTAAAAACTCTGGCTGCATCTTTAATGAAAATTGCGAATGACATACGGTTACTTGGCTCTGGTCCCAGGTGCGGTTTCGGTGAGATCCATCTTCCTGAAAACGAACCTGGCTCTTCAATCATGCCGGGGAAAGTTAATCCGACTCAGAGTGAAGCGATGACGATGGTTTGCGCTCAGGTTTTTGGAAATGATGTCGCAGTAAACTTTGGCGGTGCTACAGGTCATTTTGAATTAAATGTATTTAAACCGGTCATCATCTTTAATATTCTCAATTCAATCAGATTAATTTCAGATGCATGCGAAAGTTTTACAGATAATTGTGTGGTTGGGATTGTAACAAATGTTTCTAACATCAAAAAACATCTTGAAAATTCATTGATGCTTGTCACCGCTCTGAATCCTTATATCGGGTATGACAATGCAGCCAAGATTGCCAAGAAAGCTTATGAAGAAGATAAAACTCTTAAACAGGCAGCTTTAGAATTAGGTTTGCTAACCGAAGAACAATTCAATGAATATGTACGACCTGAAAATATGATCGGACCAAAAGCATAAATAGTGTTTGTCATTGCGATCCCGACATAAAGTCGGGAGAAGCAATCTTTTGAGATAAGAGATTACTTCGTCGCATTCGCTCCTCGCAATGACATTCATAAGAGAATAAAATTATGAACTGGAACGGAACTGTTTCTCTTTTAATTGCCTGTCTTGAAGTCCTCCTGCTTATTAATCTGCTGGTATTTGCACAAAAGAACAAACTGAACAAGATTGCAATGCTGATGGTTGCATTGCTTGCAGCTTATCAGACTGCGGAGTTTCTTATGTGCCAGGTTGAATTGCAAAGTTCATTCTTTCCTTATTTTGCATTTGTGATAATTTCTTTTCTTCCTCCATTAAATTTATTACTTATTCTTACCCTTTCACTTAAACTTGAATTTAAACTGATTAGGATAATCATATTTCTGCCACCATTGTTTTTTTTAATTTATTACACCTTTATCATTCCCAAATTTGCAGTAGCAAGCTGCACTGCTCTGTATGCAACATATCACTATCCTCTTGGTGAGTTGTTTGGATTTTTTTATTACCTGCCGATTCTGATTTCAATTTTCTTGATGATATTATTTATTAAAAGGGAAAATGATAGAAAAAATAAATTAATTGGAAAGACTTTACTCATTGGATCAGTCTTTATAAGCATTCCGGTAGTAGTTGGTTTTAGTTTGATGTTTGCCGGAAATTATTCCCTTATATCTGCGATAGAGAGT
>DATDOL010000089.1:0-13790 GCA_035293265.1 Ignavibacteriaceae bacterium
GCAGAAGTGGATAGGTCGTTTCCATTAAGATAGTGTTATAACTCTTAGCTAAATTCTAAAATCTTTCTGTGTTGAACTCTGGAATCCGGTAAAGGCATCGATATTAATATCATCAGGCGAAATATTCCGGGGAAAATGAACACTGACAGTTACCTGTTCTATTGCAAAATCCCAACCATTACCAGTTACATTCCAATAAAGTTCATCGTGATTATCAAAATAACCGATTTGCCTCTCAGTCTTATATTTAATTTCGTATGTGTAGTTTCCCCTGTCTAAGAAATGATCCTTTTTCCCTATGTACACTCTTAAACCATCTGATAAAATCTCTGTATGGTATGATTCAGCTAAGCCGTCTTTCAAAATTTCTATTATATCAAAATTAATTACCACATTATTTCCATATTTATCTTTGTACCGGGTAGGAAAATCACGATAGATACCTCTTTTAATCTGGTCACCTTCGCTATGAACTTTAATTGTTTCATGAACAATCATTGATGCATCTTCTTTTATAATAATGTCAGAATTGTAAGCTAGTATCCTCTCAACAGAATAATTCTGGGTATACAATATTTTGACTGACAAAAAAACAATTAAAATTATTACCATTGCTTTTAAATTAATCATAACTTCACCTCCGGAACCTGACGTTCGGTAGCAAGGGTAATTTCAAAAAATTCTTGCTGCTTAAAATCGAATACTGAAGCAATTATATTACTCGGGAAAGATTCAATTCTTATGTTATATCTTCGAACTGATCCATTAAAATATCTTCTTGCATACTGCAATTGGTCTTCGATATCCATCAGCTGTTTTTGAAGATCGAGGAAATTTACATTAGCTTTAAGATCGGGATAGTTCTCAACAACAGCTATTATATTTTTTAACATTCCAGAAATATCAGTTTCGACTGCTGCTTTTTCATACCGGTCGTTAATTAACAGTGTTTTACTTCTTTTTTCAGTGATATCCTCGAACAATTTTCTTTCATGTAAACTGTATCCTCTGACTGTTTCAACCAGGTTGGGAATAAGATTATATCTTCGCTTAAGCTGAACATCAATCCCGCTCCAGGTTTCTTTTATCAGATTGTGATCACGGATAAAAAGATTATAAGTAATAATCAGCCATACCAGGACTGCTGCGATAATGATGAATAGTAATGTTATCAATCCTGAATTCCTTTTTTATTTATAGATTGCATCATTGAGATCAAATCGTCAAAAATAATTACATTACTTTCTTCAAGCCGCTCTTTGCTCTGATGACCGTGAGCAATCAGTATACAGTCGGTTTTTATATGTAAAGCAACCTGAAGATCGTGCAAAGTATCTCCAATCATCAATATTTTCTGTTCTTTACCATCATGATTAATAATTTTAATAAGTTTTTCAGCAAGCAGCATTTTACCATTTGCATAAATATTATCCAACCCTAAAACATGTTTAAAATGTTTCCCGATTCTAAACTGCTTCACAATATTATTTAATGAACTTTGTTCGTAAGCTGATAAAATGTGCTGTTGAATATTTCTCCGGCTGAATTCTTCAAGAAGCTCAATTGCACCAGGGGATAAGCTGCAGTTTGTTTTACCGGTTTCATACCTGTTCATAAATTCTTTTCCAAGAATTTCAAATGAATTATTTTTAAAATTGTGACCGGCTCTTCTGTAATATTCCTCTACCGGGAATGTGAAAATGTTTCTGTATCTTTCAACAGAAATTTCAGGCAGGGATTCCATAATCAATAATTCATTCATAATGTCAGCACATAACTTGACATCATTCAATAATGTACCATTCCAATCCCATATAATATGGGAATAATTTTCAATATCCATATTCAATAATTTCTTTCAGTCAGAATTCTGCAAAATTCATAAACAATTTCAGCGGTTATCCCCCAAATTACTTCTTCACTTGTTTCATAAACAAGAACTCTATGCCTGCCGTTCTTCCACGGATTCGAATATTTTTTTGGAAGCCCTAGTTTTTCCACCGGAAGGAATTCTTCTTTCTCACCGTTCTCATTTAAATGATAGGGATGAACTTCCAGCTTTACAAAATACTCATTCGCTTTGTTCTTAATAAAAAAGTTTACTGGCAAAGTAAACACTCGCTCGACTTCGTTTTTATCGATCTTTAATTCATCAAGAGATTTAATTTTGAGAATGCCGACAAACGGATCTACCGTAACACCCATCGGTGCAACGAGTGTTCCCATTTTACCAATAACTTCAATAGCAGTACGATCTAAGCCAAGTTCTTCACCGGTTTCGCGTACAGCAGTGCTTTTTAAATTTTGATCATGTTTATTATCAAATTCGCCACCCGGAAAACTAACTTCTCCACCCTGCCTGATTTTTCCTGATCTTTTTTCGAACAGAAGATGAAATTCATTGCTCATTTCAACCAATGGTACAAGCACAGCAGAATTAAAATATTTATCCTTGCCGAGAATTTCCTGTGGATGGGTGAATACTTTTATTAAATGATTCAGGTCATCAGTATGCATAAAAAATTACAACAAATAAAAACTTTTTTGTTAAATGTAAAATAGTAATTTTTGGGAAGAATGAGATGAGAAGTAACTGAAATGATTTTAAATTTTGATCATGCTATTTAAAAGTCAAAACAGATTTCCCGATAAAGACTGAAGCACCAACAGAATTGCCATCAAAAAATACTTCGGGATTAATTGATGAATTAATAACGTATCGTTCACTTTCTTTGTAGCCATAAATTTCTATAAACTGAAAATCTTTTGTGGTGATGCTAAGTTTGTAAGCCGGAGATACCGGATTCGCTGGCGAGAAGTCATCAACAAATTTTGTGTCGGTTAAGCGTGAAAGCCGGTTGAGGTAATTAAAAGTTTTCAACGAATCTGTTTTCATCCCATTTATGAACCAGACGTTTCCTGATTTTGTAAGCGTGAATGAACTATCTGATGGATAAATGAATTGAAGCTGATTCCAGTAATTGAAATCGTCATTAATTATTGTTGCATCCCGGAAAATATTTGCTCCCTGGTTAAAGGTCATATCAAGAAAACCATCAACGACATATACATCGGCATCATTAGTCAATCTTACATAAGTTGACATACTCCTTGGCTGTTGAAATGAAAATCTGCCAATAATTATATCGAGCATTACTTTATCACCCTGTTTTACTATCACTTTCGAGCCTGTACTGTCAACCTGGTACTCACTCCATTTATCTTCACCTCTTGCTGCAAGCCTTTGCGGTTTAATAGCAATTAGCTGATTAAGAATGTCTGTTATTCGTTTGCCGGGGACCGATGCAGTTTTATTACCGGTCAATGAAACTTTCCAATCTTCTTTGGCTTTGAAGAGCTTAACTTCGTTGTGATTTTGTGATTTTGGATAAATAAGAATTTCGGTTACTGCAGAAGTGTCAATATTTACCAGCACTTCTCTGAATGTTCTTTCATTTTTATCGCCATCAATAAAAAAGATGAAGACAGCTGCCAACAGAAGGAGTAAAAATACAATTCCCAGAAACTTATTATTTACTTGCCTGAACATACTCTATCGACATTAATTTATTTCTAACATTGCGTCTTATTTGAAATCTTATAACTCCATATGCAATGATCAACAGTATCGGAGCAAGGAAGTTTAAATATTTCAGAAGAGTTTTTGTTCCGTCTTCGAGCGAGGGATCAATCGGTCTTGCAGTAACACCTTTTGTTCTCAGTTCAATCAGCCCTGTATCATCCGCAAGCCAGTCAATTGCATTAATCATCAGATTTATATTGTCCGGCTGAAGCTGCTGAGCTTCCTGTCCCTCACCGTTAACAACAAAATCTCCGTCACCAAATACGATTAATTTTGAACCTGGGTTATTATTAACTTTTTCAACAACGACCGCAACTGGAAGTGAGGACAGTGAAAAATCAGAAACGGTCCACTGCTTCATCACATCAAAATATAACGGTGGATTTTGAATACCGGATCTTTCCGATGTCATTGCAATTGGATAAACCAAAACAGAAGTATCCTGCTGTGTAATTTTAATTGAACTGATAAATGGAAATGTAACTGACTCCAATCCTTGAGTGATGGGGTGTTCCATAAAATTTGTTACCACGGGAATGTATGGAAATCTAACAGGAGTATTCATCATAAATCCGCCAAAGGCGGACTGGCGTACCATCACATTAGCACAGTTTGCATCGATAATAAAATTTTCTTCAACTTCAATTCCCTTTTCTTTCAACCAATCAGAAAGTCCGGTGTAAATTTTTGAGCCCATCCCATTATTTAAATTTCCTTCTACTGTATTGAGTGCAATCAACAGTCTTCCTCCGCGAGTTAAAAATTCGTCCAAATAATTTAAATATAATTCCGGTATTGTATCCTTCGGAGCAACAATCACGAGCGTTTTAATTTCATTTGGAATTCCTGAAGTGTCGCTGAACCGAATCGTTTCAACACTATATAAAACAGCAAGCTGTTGATTAAGCTGAGGCAACGCATTCAAACCAGGTTCTCCATTTCCCTGTAAAAATGCAAGTTTTGGTTTTTCAAGTATTGATATTTTTTTAATCGCCGTTGATAAAGCAAACTCCATTGCTGCACCCGGCTGCATAAATGGGATGATTTCTTTTCGATCAGAGAGTTGAATTAAAGCACCAAGATAAGCTCTTTGCTGTTTTACCTGGTCTCTTTCTCTAACGTTAATCATAATTGGCTGAATACCTTTTTGCTGTGCCTGCATTTCTGATTCCTCTGATTCGCTGGGATTGATAAATTCATATACAATCATTCCATCAGAGTAACTCGAGTACTCAATCAACATGTCTCTAAAATCCTGCTTTACTTTTGCAATATCCGGAGGCAGATCTTCTGAAAAATACGCGGTGATTGTTACAGGTTCATTAAGATTGGTAAGTATATTTTTTGTGGCATTGCTTAAGCTATAACTTTGATCTGCAGTATAGTCCAGGCGAAAATAAAACCGGTCAGCCATAAAATTGACAAGCAAAAGTATTCCAACCACTAAGAGAACCGATGTTTGTACTTTTTTCCTCGTAAGCATATTACTTATTCAACAATATTTCTTTTTGATAATGATGATTCAGCAAGCATTAGTCCTAAAAAAGTAATTGAAAAAAAATAAATAAGATTACGTGAATCTATTATTCCTCTTGAAATAGAATCAAAATGAGTTGACATACTTAAAAAGCTGAAAAGCTGACCAATCGCACCAGTGAAATTGCTGGCAAGCACATTGAAAATGATAAGGAAAAATACTCCTACGAACAGCGCAAGTAAAAATGCAACAATCTGGTTATTCGTTATGCTGCTGGCGAATAATCCAATTGCGATGTACATCATACTCATTAAAATCATACCAAGATAACCGCACCAGACCGCACCATGATCAACAGGACCAATTGCCCAAACGGTGATATAATATGGTAACGTTAATGCAAGTGCAATACAAATCAGGATGAGACAAGCAAAAAATTTACCTAGCACTACCTGCCAATCTGAAACTGCTTTTGTTAAAAGAAGTTCAATTGTTCCGCTGCGTTTTTCTTCTGCAAGCATCTTCATTGTTAAAGCCGGAATGAAAAAGAAAAGTGTGAAATACGCTATCGAGAAAAATGGCTGAAGTGTTGCCTGCCCGATGAAAAATATATCGGAACCAAACAGCCATGTAAAGAATCCGCTGATCCCTAAAAACACAACGATAAAAATGTAAGATACCAGTGAATCGAAGAATGAGTTAAGTTCCCTTTTAGAAATAATCCAGACTGAATGCATAATTAATTTATAGTTGTTAGTTCTCTGAAAATATCTTCAAGCTTCGTTTCGATCGGAGTCAATTCCGTAAGAACCCAGTTTTTCGATACACACATGTAAAAAATATCTTTTCGCGAGGATGAGTCATTTGTACTATTTACGATAAAAGTATTTTTGGATTCTTTATCAAAATCAACGAGAGAAATTGATTCTAATCGCTTGAGTTCATTCATAACCTGGTCCCGAATTCCAGGTTCCCCGATTTGAACACGCAGGACTTCTTGTCCTTGCGCACGTTTCCTTAACATATCCGTCGTACCGTCTGCAACAATTTTTCCCTGATTGATTATCAAAATCCTGTCGCAGGTTGCTTCTACTTCGGGAAGTATGTGAGTGCTGAGAATTACCGTTTTATGTTTGCCGAGCTCTTTTATTAATTTTCTTATCTCAACGATCTGGTTTGGATCGAGACCGGTAGTTGGTTCATCGAGAATGAGAATTTCCGGATCGTGGATCATTGCCTGGGCTAAGCCTACACGCTGACGGTATCCCTTTGACAGTTCACCGATTTTTTTATGCTTCTCAATATTTAATCCGCAAACATGAACCATTTCCGAAATTCTTTTTGAAATATTTTCCTTTTTAACGCCCTGAAGTTCAGCAACAAATTTCAGGTATTCCAGCACAGGCATTTCATGGTATAATGGATTGTTTTCAGGCAGGTAACCGATTTTCTTTTTAATTTCATCCTGGTTTTCAAGCACCGAAAGGTTTGTAATCTTTGCATCGCCATCAGAAGGGGCCATATAGCAGGTGAGAATTTTCATCGTCGTAGTTTTGCCTGCACCATTCGGTCCAAGGAACCCAACTATCTCGCCTGTCTTTACCTCAAATGAAATATTGTCAACAGCCCTTTGTGTTCCGAATTTCTTTGTTAGATTAATTACCGATATACTCATCTATTTAAAAAAATTTTGAAGTCAAAAATATAAACCTGAAGAAATAAAATCAATTGAAATCAGAGAAAATTTTAGAATAAAAAAATTTGAATCGCAGGTAAATAAACCTTATTTTGAAATCAATAATTGCATTATATCAAACATAAACTATTTTTTTTATTTAACCAGACGAGGGTTTATGAAAATATTGATCCTGATACTCGCTTTAATAATTTATTTCTTACCTGTTTCAGATTTGTATTCACATCCACGATTTTCAGTCCGATTGCAGAATAATTGCATTGACTGTCATATTAATCCCACCGGCGGTTTGATACGAAATGAAGGTGGATGGTACTACGGTAAAAACATTATGAGTATGATAACCCCCCGTGATGAGGATTTTATGACAAGCCCGAAGATTGGCGAAAATATTTCGATCGGTCTGGATTACCGAACACAGTTTTTATATTCTGAAGAGAGAAGCCGAACAGATTTCCAGCAAATGACCGGATCAATTTACACAAATGTTGCGATTGCAAAAAAAATAAATATTCTTGGCAGATATGATTTTATAAATGAGATCTGGGAAGCTTATGGAATAGCACATATTCTGCCTAACAACGGTTATTTGAAAGTCGGTTCCTTCCAGCCGAATTATGGAATCAGGCTTGATGATCATACTGCTTATACAAGAGGCGGAGATTATTTCCTGTTATCTGCAACTGGGCGTCATTCCGGATTAATATATAATCCATTTTACACTGAAGCCGGTATGGAAGCAGGAATTTATATAAGTGACTGGGCATTATTTACTGCAAGCGCTGGATCAAACTGGCAAAGTAATACAACATTAACCAAAGATCCAACTTATACAACAAGACTTGAACTTACTCCTTCAATAGGAAGAGTTGGCTTATTGATTGGCGGTTCGTATGCAGCAGTAAAACTTCCCAGGGCAGCAGATTTTTACGGCGGTTTTTTTGGAATCGGTTATGACAGAATTTCTTTACTAGCCGAATATGATCATGCAAATAATATTGTTGCAAGCGATATCAAATCGGATGTGTTAATGGTTGAAGCAGCTTACGTTATTTTATTAGGTTTAGAAGCGGTTGTTCGATATGATCGAATGGTTCCAAACATTGATCTTACGGATGAAAATATTTCTCATCTTGTAGTTGGCTTTGAATGGTTCCCATATGCTTTTATTGAGGTAAGACCACAATACAGGTTCATTTTGGAAAACCCTGCTGTTGATGGTAATAATTCGTTCGTGTTTCAGTTTCACTTCTGGTATTAAAATTTTATTCAATTTTTCTTTTTAATACCGGTGCTAGATCGCAAAATTGATTTTTCGTGACTCGATAAATCGTTTTTCTGATCGGATAGGTAACTGATCATTTGAAAGGCGAAGAATAGATAACTGGAATTAACTGATTCTATCAATGCTTCTTTGTGATTCATCCCAACGTTCAACTTCATATTTATATTTTTCCGGATTAAGGATCCAGGGCTTGTATTCAGGATTTTTTTGATTTTGATTATTGAGTTTACGCATCAACACACTTTGGTGTACAACAGGGTTACCATGAGTTTCAGAATTCCAGAACCTGATTTTTTTTTGGAAGAGAATTCCTGGAAATCCTTTTCTTGAATCATGCATAAATCCATTTGGATCCGGGTTAACTTTTACTTTATGTTTTGGATAAATTCTGAGTCCGATCTTTTTTGCTTCCATCGTCATCCATAATAAAGGTATGTCCGATAATTGCTGCTCTCTGTATCCTCCTCCAACATCAGTGTGCATTCCACAAAACCAGATCTGCTTCATAGTTTGGTAATCTTTTATTTCTTTATCCCACAACTTTGGATGAAACGTTATTCGCTCGTCATCTATTGCGAGAGCGTGACGTGCATTCTCAACACTTTCACTCAAAACTAAGTTGTGATATTTGTGTTTGAAAAAAGGTATCCAATCAATAATAAAATTTAATTTATTAAAGAGCGGAACACCCAAAGCATCAACTGTGTCCCAGACGCCAAGGAATTTTACTTTACACCACTGGTTGTGATGTCTTGAAACAAAATCCTCCGCCTGCTCTTTTCTTTTTTTGTTGTCTGATATCTTATAAATTTTATAAGCTTGTTTGATCAGTTCCGGTCTTGATTTCGGCAGGATTCCGAACAGGTGAATAAATGCCGACAGGCTTCTTACAGTTGTTGCACCCCTGCTGAATCCAAAAAGAAAAATATTATCGCCGGACATATAATTATTAAAAATAAACTCATAGCACTCGTAAATATTTTTAGCTATGCCCATCCCGCTTATGTTTCCTGTAATTTTTCTAAAGCCGATTCCAAGTCCCCTGTCGTAAAAACTTACCTGGTTTTCCGTTCGGTCTTCAACCATATTAAAAAGCTTATACACATTTGTGTTAAAACCTTTTCCCCCCTCCTGGCCTGTCCCATCCGAAAATATTACAATGTTTTTTGGCATTTATGTTTTATAGATAAATAATTAATAAACAGTCCAATCAATAAATAGTTTGATTTTTTTTTATTCGTTCAGCAAATCAGAAACGTCAGTTACAATTGAACCTATATCATCAATGGTTTTGCCAATAGAAGGAGTATCGGAAGAATTCTCAATAACTTTCGTAAGTTCTGATTTAAGATCTTCCAGAGCCGTAGTGCGGTCAATTATGTTCTCCCATGCCTGGTTGATAATTTTTTCCCTCAGCTCTGAAATAAGTTTTGAAGCTTCCTTTCGTTTTTTACTATCCGGTTCTTTTGCCTGGTATTCTTCGAGCTTATCAATTGAATCTTTGTATTTTGCAATAACTTTTTGCTTTGTGAGTTTGCTCATCTTTGTTTAGCCTCCTGTAATTTTAGATATGCCTTACGAAGGTTAAGTACATCGATTGTAAGATCAATCGGTAGAAAGTATTGTTCGTGTTGAATTGCAAAGTTCAGATTTTCAAATGATTCTGATGTTACCTGGAGTAAGTTTTGGTATTGGAGTTTTACATCTGCAATCGCCTCAAGCTGTTCAACTATTTTATTGTAGTTTTGAATATGAACCGATAACTGGTTTACTAAAAGCTTCAAAGTATTAATATCAGCTACATCCGGATTATTTGTGCCGCCGGATAAATATTCTACCTGATCAGGTAATTCCTCTGAAGGAACATTCATCAATATAAGATTTTCATTAAACTCAGAAATTAAACTCTCAATATTTTCTTCAGCTGAATATGAATTTATTAATTCCTGGAAGCTGAATCTTAAATCAATTATTTTATCTCTTTCCGGATCCTGTCTTTTACTTAATGATTGTTCCTGAATTTCAAACAAGTCGTCTGAATCCTGAATCAATATATCAATAATTCCCTGGATTGGTTTATGTGCCGCATTAACAGCATCTTTAAATTGTTCTGCTTTGATAGCATTGTCAATCAACGCGACCGCTTGTGAAATTAATTCTCCATAAGGCATTGCATTTTCGACTAAAGAACTAATACTTTTGGAGCCAAATGAACTTAAACCATTACCTAAATTCTGAAGACTTCCATAAACAGCTTCAGGATCGGTTCCCGAAGCGAGCGAAACCAATATGTCGTTATAATTGCTTATCAAATCGAGGGCATCAAGACGTGCATCCAGAGCATTAAGTTTTCCTTCCAGTGCAACTGCACCTTCATTACTCTGTTCTGATTCACTTTCTGCTATCAGTTTTACAATTAAAATTATATCCTGAGTTGTGTTCTTTGCTGAATTAAAGTTAGTTACATAATTTTCTAAATCCTGTCTTGGAATTCCTGAACAGCCGACCAAACTGATAACAATCAATGCACATACAATTTTTTTATTCCACATCTTGTTTCTCCAGGTATTTCTCAAATAATTATAAATCCCTTTTAAAAAGTTAAAAAAGCCAACCGGGATATAAACTGTTAATTTCCGTGAAGATTTGCAAGTAGAAATTGAAATTGTGGAAAATATATTTTTCTTTTTATTAATAGCATCGAATCTGCTGTATAAATTCAGGATAATACATTCTTCAGTTAATAATCAGTCCAATTTATCTTTGCATCTTTTAGAATTAAAATATATTTTGAAACACGTTTGCATAGAGATATAAATTAATCATTCCGGTTATTCTGAAAATAAATATTGTTCTGATCGTCTACTCAGTGCAATCAGAGATAAATTTTTAATTGTTTAATTAAAAGGAGATCATATGCCTGCACTATTTAACCTGAAGGGATACACTGCACCCGATCCGCTCGATAAAGCTCCGGAAGGCTGGCAGTTCGGGATAATGATGATTGTAAATTTTGTACTCTCTGTTATTTTGATTTATTTGATTACAAAATTTAAAGTAGTTCAGTTTAACGGGTTCACAATATTTGGCTACTACTTTCCACCAATAGTCACAATAATTCTTGAAGTTATCACTAACACGATCATTTATTCATCTATTATTATAATCCTCAGAAAATCCAGCTCAATTATTATCTACCTGGTGGTTTTTATTCCTTACTATCTCCTAGATCTATATCTTGAAAGTTCTGTCAGGCAAATTCCAGGAAAAGCACTTTGGGAATATGGAAAAGATTCGATCGTTTCAGGAATTCAATTACCGGCTTTAAATTTTTTCGTTACTTTATCTATAGATGCCATACTGTTCGGAATTCTTGCACTCTATATAAGCAGATTGTTGGCGATGTTCGTTTTCAGAAAAAAAGAATATCCTCCCGCTCCAACCAGGGAACAGTACAAAAAACTATTCAGCGAAAAGTGGTCGAACGAAAATATCAATAAACCTGGTCGTGATGCTGCGTACTGGATACTAAGACTGCTTGGATTTGGTTATGTAGTTTATCTTTCAATTTTATTATTGGGAATACTAGGCACAAAACCATGGCCGGAAGGAATTGCCGGATTGATCAGAATGACTTATGAAAATCCAGCACTTGCAATAAACACTTATTTTAAAATTGGTTTGATGACATTGCTGGCATTCATCGGTGCTTACAATAAAAATCTTCGGTATTATTCGGCAATCGGGCTAATTGTTGGACATGCTGTTTCAACTATTTATGCTCTTGCATTTTATTTTTTCGACAAGGGAAATGTTTACAGCGAATTTCTCCTTACCTCAGCCATTGTTGATGGTGTGATGATAATTTTATTTATATGGATAATGATAAAGTTTAAGAAGGATGCAAATGATTTAAGACCTACGAATGATTTTCCAATATACTTTTCAATTCCAGCAACTCTTATTACTCATATGTACAGAGCTTTGGGAATATTACTCTTATTAATTTCAATTTTGATTTTAGTGCTTCGCGTATTCACTGATGGCAGTTCAGGATTTTCAGCAGTGTTCGGTTATCCCGATCCGATGCTTGGAAATACAATTGCTCTTTACTCAACTCTATCTTTAATTTCATTCTTACTTATAAAGCACGATAAACTCCGCGATCATTTTTTCGGTTTAATACTCTTCCCTCTCGTTTTCGGAAGTATAATTTCTGTATTATGGGTGATAACCGGGAATTTGATTTCTTCGGTCGATATTTTAACAAGGATTGGAAACAGTGTTCATGCCGACTGGTATTTTATTCTTTACGCCAGCTTAAACCTGACAATAGCCACTGTGATGATTACATTCAGGAAGATGTATTACAATGTTGATTATGCAATCAGCACTTTAAATCCTTCCACATCCAAAAATATTCTTGCACTCACAAATGCATTCTTTAAATCTGATTCAAAACATCAATCTGAAGTTCTTCAATCTATCGATCAGTATATGGGTGGAATGAGAGGGAGAAAAAGAGGGCTCCTTAATCTACCCTTTGCATTGCTCGAAAATGTTTTCAACTGGATGATGGGTTTGCACCCGTCATTCTCTTCAATGAGCCGTGATGAGCAAAGATATTTTTTGAAAAAGTATATTTTCAAGAATGAATCAGAACGCAAAAAATCATTTGTCCCAAATATTTCAGATTTTATTTATCAAATTGGACTCTCATTAAATTCTATGATAATGTTTGCTCACTTCTCCCAGATAAATGTCAGGAGTAAAATTGGTTATGTTCCGGTCGATGCAAGAGACCGGACTCAGGGAGATTGTTCAGCTTATGAACCGCCGTTTAATTCAATCGCCAAATTACCGGTTGACGAAAAAGATACTTCAAACTTTAAACCAGCTAGCAGCCAAGATTGTAAATTAGTTGCTCCACGTGTTACAACTCCTATCGGAGAAAAAGATATACCTGACGAAATTGATTACTTAATCATCGGTGCCGGTGGTGCAACTACTGCTTACAGGCTTGCTTGTTCAGTTTCAGATGCATCTCAGATACTGGTTGTTGAAAGAGGATTTCGTTATCAGCCAATGCAGGATTTTAACGACAGCGAAATCGATATGATGAAAAAGATTTATAAGGAAGGCGGTTTGCAACAGACTAAAAAATTCACAATGTCGGTTCTTCAGGGTGAATGTGTCGGCGGAACAACTGTTAGCAACAATGCTGTTTGCTTTAAAGTGCCGGATAAAATCAAAAAGCTTTGGGAAGATAATTACGGATTACAACTCTTAGAATTGGAAAATGAGTATGAAAAAATCGCCGGAGAATTGGATATAAAACCTCTTGGCAATTCCGGAATTAATTCTGTAGTAAAAAATAAATTCAAATCAGGGATTGAAGAGTACAATAAGGAACTCCCGCCTGGTGAAAAATTAATTTATCACGGTGCCGTAAGTGTAAATCATTTAAATAATATTGGAGATGGAAACTGGAATCTTGGAAATAAGAGAATGCGTAAACGTTCTATGCTCGAGACTTATATCCCGTGGGCTGAAGCCAGAGGTACAAGAGTTGTTTCCAACATTACTGCTGTCCGATTCGTTCCATCACCTCAAGGAAACAGAGCGGAATATGTAATCCTCAGAACAGATAATGGAAATTTGCAGCGTGTAAAAATCCGTAAGGCTTTGATTATTGCCGGCGGAGTCATTTCCAGCAGCCACTTTCTTATGAGAAGTGAAGTTAAAAATT
>DATDOL010000090.1:0-10877 GCA_035293265.1 Ignavibacteriaceae bacterium
CTTATGGAGATGTGAGTTATTCAATAATGCACACCGATAGGATATCACTAATTGATGATAAAGGAATTTTGAAAAAAAATTATATCGGAAGCAAACTTAACATTGATGAACTTATTTTTGATATAAAAAACTTACAGGAAAATTAAATGATATTTTTAATAATGTTAATCCTATTATTTAATCAGGCGAAGGATGAATTAATTATCAAAGATGCCTGGCTGAGACCGAACGCAGAAGGAATGACCACTGCTCTATACTTTAATATTGAAAATACCGGTGAACTAGCAGATACACTGTTCAAAGTTGATTATGAATTTGCAGCACGAGTGGAAATTCACGAGACTTACGAGAAGGACGGAATGATGGGAATGAGAAAGTTAGAGAATATTATGATTGAACCAGGAAATTCTTTTTCTTTGAAACCCGGTGCACATCATATCATGCTGATAAAGTTAAAGAAAGATATTAATGAGGGGGAATCGGAAGAATTTATACTTCACTTTAAAAAAGCCGGGGAGATAAAAATCACCGCAGAAGTGAAGAAACAATAAACACTCTGCCTCTGGATATTCCTAGAAAGAAGTCACAATATCTGAGGATTATTTCCCGAAAAACTTTTCACCGTATTTTTTCCAGATTACATCGTCAGCTTTTTCCATCTCGCCGATATAAAGATGATCATCCATTGGTTCATCAGATTTACTGCCGGTTTTATTTTTCTTTTTGAAATCAATAAGCTTCTCGATTTCATCCTGGTAAAATGTTACCGCAGATTTTCCTATATACAAGCCCGGTAATTCTTTATCAAGCTCATCGGCATCAATCACGCAAATCCAGTTTCTATCGTATGGTGTGAATTCAAGTGAATCAAGTTCGTTTGGAAGATATTTATTTACCTGTTTTATTTTACCGCTTAATGGTGAATTAAATGTAACCATCCGACCTTTTTGTTTAACTGTGAACAATGGTTGACCTTTTTTAACAGCCATACCGAGATTCGGAAATTCAATTCCATCAATTTTACCGATAAGTTTTTTTGCAAAATCATCAATACCAATTTTAGCTAATCCTTCTTCATTAACGCTTGCCCAGCTATGCCCTTCAGAAATAAAAACACCGCCTGGAATTTGGAATTCAGGAGTTTTAATCCCGGCATCTTTTTCAAGATGAGTTATATGAACTTTCGGCTTGAGCATTTTGCTTATTCTGTCCTGTCTCTGTATCAATAATTTTTTAACAAACTGAAGAAGCTCATCCTCGGTAAAAGGTTTTTGGACATAATCCATCGCTCCGAATTTCATGCACTCAACTGCAGTTTCAACTGTTGCATAGCCGGTGATAATTACGACGTCAATATCAGGACGAATGTGCTTAACGGCTTTGGTTACTTCGACTCCATCCATTTCAGGCATTTTGAGATCAGTAAAAACAAAATCATAGGAATGATTCTGAAGCATACCAAGTGCTTCCTGGCCTTTCTCAACAGTGTCAATTGAGTAACCGTCCAGAACAAGAATTTTACGGAAGCTGTCGAGTATCACAGCTTCATCATCAACACAAAGGATCCGCGCTTTAGGTTGTTCGACTTCCGCACGTTTTAAAGTTTTTGCTTCACGGCTGAAATCCAGTTTAAGACTTACCTTAAGTGCTTCTTCTCTTTCACGCAAAGTTTTTTTCTCCTGGATTTTGTTAGCTGAGAATTTTATGATGAGATCAATAATGATAAAGGCTATTATCGCCAGAATAAAGAGTGCCATAATTATCTCCCTGATTTTTAATATTTTTCTAAATACATAAACTGCTCACATCCTGTCTGAAGAACATGGAACCAAATATTTTTCTTCGTATTCAACATCCGATGGAATGACCTTGTAAAGCCATCCTTCAAAGTAAGGATCTTTCTCTAACAGTTTTGGATTGCTTAATAATTTATTATTCCTCTCAATTATCCTCCCGCTTAACGGGGCAAGGAAATTATGAATGAGGCTGTCGTCCGTTTCAAATCTTGCACATACATTTCCCTGAATAATATCATCTTCCAATTCCAATAACTCAACTTTTAAAACTTCATTAATTATTTCAAGAAACAAATCCGTTGAACCGACACCAGCAATACCTTCGGATTCAAGATTCATCCAGCTGATATTTCCGAGCCGTTTATATTTTGGCGGACACGGAACATAGGTAACCGACTCGCTTTTGTTTTTTCCCTGGCTGATGTTTTTCTGAAGTCGGCTGAATCTCAGTCCGCGGTTTATCGCACTGCTGATTTCTTCAAATGTAAATGGTTTTGGTATAAAATCTATTGCCCCATTGACTAAAGATTTTACAGCATTTTCTACTGTTGAATAACCTGTAATCATTATAACAGGAGTTTTAATTTTCTTTTTGTATAATTCTTCGAGAAACTTGAATCCATCAATGCCTGTCATCATGATATCACAAAGAATTAAAGAGTATTTATTGTTCGATAATTTTTCCAATGCTTTCTCAGCGTTTAGAACCGGGTCAACTTTCAATCCGTCTGCTGAAGCAATTTTATGAACCGCATCAAGTATTACCTGTTCATCGTCAATCATCAATATGTCTTTTTCCACATTCAAGTGTATCTCTAAACTTTAACCGGTAAATGAATTGTGAATGTAGTTCCCTTCCCAATTTCACTTTCAACGTTTATCATTCCATCGTGATTATCAATTATTCCCCAGATTACAGCAAGTCCGAGTCCTGTACCTTTCTGTCCTTTTGTACTGAAGAATGGTTCAAAAATTTTCGGCAGATCATCAGCCGGAATACTGCTTCCATTATCGGAAACTTTTAACTTAACATAATTTCTTTCTCCGGCTTCATCGATTGCATTCCATCTTTGCCATTTGCAAGCTGGGTTCGTACAGGATTCGAAAAATCCCTGGGGTGGAACTTCAAAATTGTAAACCGTTGATCCGCAATCAGGACAGATGAAATCTTCTTCCATCAGAGATATATTGCAGCGCGGGCATGAAACATGAATTTTCTTTCTGTCCGTTATTTCAATATTGTATTGATGACGATGTTTACCATAAACAGGATCAAGATGAATGAATCCTTCATTTCCATTACTCTTGACTTTTACTTTTATTGTCGGCATCCCATCAATTCTTATTTCATTTTCAGTCAGATCGTGACGCTTCGGACACACAGCAGTCTTGATATGAGCAATTCCATAAGGTGATAAGCTGATCAGGGATGAAGAAATTTTTATCATCCCTCCTTTTTCTCCGATGGCATCAGCAGCATTCACCAACAAATTTATAAAGACCTGCTGCATCTGGTTTGAATCGACGGTAATTTTGGGTAAAGCCGAATCAAGATTTTTTTCAAGCTTAATTTGCTTCAGAGACAACTGGTTATCCACTACTGAAAGTGCATTGCTAATTATTTCATTAATTTCTGCATCATGTTTTTTCGGAACAGACTGCCTTGAAAAATCGAGTAAGCTTTTTACAATTTCCCTGCTTCGTTTAGTTTCCCTTACAATCACTTTTAAATCTTCATTCAGTTCAGGATTATTCTGAGTTCTCTTCAATAGAAAGCTGCTGTATGTCAAAACACCTGTCAAAGGATTATTAATTTCATGGGCAACTCCTGCAGCCAACCTTCCGAGCGAAGCCATTTTATCAGATTGAAATAATTGCGTTCTTGCTTCCGAAAGTTTCCTTGTCATATTATTAAATGATTTTGCCAGCAAACCCAATTCATCTGAACCTAAATCTTTAATCAGGTAATTAAGATTTCCGGTTCCCACTTGTTCAGTCGCATTGACAAGTTCATTAACCGGTTTCTCAATCCACTTTCTGACAAATATTCCGATTATTAAACTCAGCAGTGCTATTGCGATTACGGCAAGCATTATAGATCGAAATTCACTGTTTGCAATTTGAGTATCAACATCCTTTAAACTTAACTTCACATCCAGTACACCAAGAACTTTTTGTTCTGCGGGATGAACATGACAATCAGCTTCCCAGCACGATGGTTCGTTATAAATTGGATTAATGATTCCAAGTATCCGTGAGGAATCCTGAGGAGAATCATAAATACGCATTCTCTCTTCCATAGGAAGTTTTTCAAGAGGTTCGTTGGCAGTGTGGCAGGCATAGCACGATTCTGCATTTTTATCAACCATCTGCCCGATAAATTCTTTTTGTGAAGAAAATATTATGCTTCCTTCTTTGTTAAAAATTCTTATTTCTCGTATGCCAGGTTCTTGTGCTATTGTATTGATGATATGGTGTGTCTGATCGCTTCTGTTTTCAAGCATGCTCAGGTGAGTACTATTTCTTATAGTCTCGCTAAGCTTGTTAGCATAGATTTCGGCCTGTGAAAGAAGCTCATTCCGCTGAGCTTTTATACTGAGAAATGAATGTACTCCAAGAATGGCAATTGTAACTATGCCAACAGTGAATATCAGCTTAAGACTTATTTTAGATATAACATCTGTAAGTTTCATCTAAATTATTTTTACTTACCGGATTATTCGATTATTATTCTTCCGTCGAATTTGAATATAAATTAATTGAACCCTGGAAATTTACCTCCTAAACCAACACTTAAAAACAAAATATTTTCACTTTTTCTTTTCCGGAGTTGATATATATCTTACTAACAATATAAACAGAACTAAAAAACAAATTAACAAAAGATATTCTAATCCTTTGGTTTCAAAAATATTTACGTAATAGTAAAACTCCATTATAAAATCCCTTCTATTATTTTACTTTATTTTACTGAAAACCGGCATTCTTACAACTATCCATCTAAAAACCCATATCTCTGAGAAAATTACCATAAGCGTAACAACAATTTCCTGCCAGGATGGATAATATTTATTAATAGCATCCCAGTTGAAAGCAATTACAGATATGTTTAGCCTGTTAAGAATAATGCCAATTAAAGCTAATATCGAAGCCACCTTAATTATGCCAATACTTCTATTTTTAGCTGCATAGGCAAACATAAAACATGGTATAAGCACAAAACCAATTACTTCAAAAAGGTACCAATAACCCCAGAAATCATTAATTAGTGTCCAGTGTTGTTGATGAATAAAGATGAGTGCCAGAAAAAAATAATAAACAAACATTGCAATGGCTGCACCTTTACCTAGACCTAAAATAATTTCTTCGTATGAATGGTGACTCTTTTCACCAATCAGGTTTTTAAAGACTTTGTGACTTATAGTTCCCTCGAAAATTATCATTGATAATCCCGCAAAAATACTCGATACAAAAAACAGGAGCGGTATAAATTCAGAATACCAGAGAGGATGTATTTTTGGTTTTGCCATTAAGAATAGTGCACCAAGACCAGACTGATGGAGCATTGAAAGTGTAATACCAAATATCACAGCTCCAAGTGTTAAAGCAGAAACAAATTTTCGTACTTTTGCCCAATGTGCCCATTCGGCAATTACCGGTGAAAATTCAACAAACTCTGCAATCATGTAAAGCAGGAAGTGCCAGGAAACTAAAAACAAAACAGAATTAAATCCGAATGAGTTTCCAATAATAGGATTTATTATATGCCACGGTCTTCCTAAATCCAGAACTAATGCACCCGCATAAAAAATATAAGCTAATAACCCGTTTAGCACCGTTACTCTGACGATAGAGTGGTATTTTTCAACTCTCATTACATAAACAACAAAAGTTATAACATACGCACCGCCTGCAAAAGCCACTCCAGTTACAACATCAAAACCTATCCAGAATCCCCAAGGAAACTGCTGTGAAAGATTAGTGACTGATCCAAGCCCCTGCGTAAAACGAACGTAAAGAATTGCAATACCGAGAAGAATAATTGGAATCGAGATAACATTAAACGGTGTAAGCCACTTCCCTCTTGGTTTCAATTCATTGCGGAAAAATTTAATAAACCTTTTAAATTCGCCTGTTATTACTGCTGTGTTATTCATTTTTCCACCCCTCTTTTTCACTTAACCCTTTTTTTCTGTCTGTTAGCAAATTTAATCCCAGAAGAAAAGCCGGCATAGCAAAAAGAACAAGTGGAACGGAAATCAGAAATTCTTTTGTGTACTCAGGATATGGTGTTGTACCCAGATCCGTTCTAAACCCAATTTGTTCAAACGGAACTGCCGAAAGGTAAAGCCAACCGGTTCCACCCACCTCATATTCTCCATAAATTTTATGCACATATTTTTCGGGATAATTATAAACACGGTGTCTTGCTATTTCCAGAAGTTCTCTTTTCATCCCGAACATTAATGCATCTGTTGGGCATGCTTCTACACAAGCGGGTTTCTTACCTTGCTGTAATCTTTCAAAACACATATTACATTTTTGAATTTTGGGGTTCCAATCAAAATATTCAAACTTGGGAATATCAAATGGACAGGAAACCATACAATATCTACAACCCATACACTTATCTCCATTCCAAATAACTGGACCATCCTTAGTTTTGTACATTGCGTTGGTAAGGCAAGCTGCTGTGCATGCCGGTTGCCAACAATGCATACATTGTCTTTTAACATAAACTTCACCTTTTTCAGTCTCAAAGCGATTTACAACTGTCCACTGCTTTTCACTGGTAGTTCTTACATTCTCAAGTGCATTATCGTTTTCAACATCCGGCACATATAGATCGTGTTCTTCAGAGCAGGCTACTTCACACGATCTGCAACCAATGCATCGCGTTGTATCTACCAAAACTCCAAAAAATTCTTTTTTCTCCCCTGTTTTTTCAGCCTTTAGTTTTTTTATAGGGAGAGTAGCAGCACCAATGGTGGCCGCTGTTTTAAGAAAATTTCTTCTATCCATAATAACTCCGGTTATAATTCAATGAGTAAAAAATTTTCAACTTCCTCTTTTCTCACTTGAGTGACATTCACCACAGATTTCACTCGCTTCACTGCCAGTGCCAACTTCGTGACATTCCCAGCAACTTTCATGAATCACTACTTTTGAACTTAGTGTTTCGTCTGCAATACTCACAGGGCTTGGATGATGACATTCTGAACAAGTAAAAATCTTCTGTTCAATTTGCCCTGATTCTTTATGACATATTTCACATTTAATCCAGGAAGATTTAACATAATCGGAATGCGGAGTAACAAGAATTTTAGCATTAATCTGATGATGACATTCAACGCATTCTATTTCCAGATCATCAATGTGCATCTGATGAGGAAAGAGAACCCTCCCCACAGTGGACGGAAATTTTATCTCTTCAGGTATTTCTGAAGTATCGGCTTTGTAGGTATTTTCTGTTTCTTCATTCTGATAAGCAGACTGCCATCTTTTTAAAGTTTCGTTGTTTTTGCGGCCTGAGTCTGAAGAATTCCAAATACCTGCAAAAAGCATGAGAAAAACCAAAACAGAGAGAAGAGATTTTAACATATGGCTACCCCTTTCTGAATATAGAAAGTTAGTCTAAAAAAAGCTGAAATTTTAATTATACATTAAAAAATGTTTTGCAGAATTCATCAATTATCTTTTCATTAAAAGATTTCGTTTTCAAGTTTTCTTTTTGAATTCTAGTTACAATTTCGTTATACTTTTCTATTTCCTCCTTATACCAGTTAACTGCACTATAACCAATCTTTAAAGAATGTAATTCATCAGAAAGATCTGAGGGTTCAATGCAACACATCCAGTTAAGCTCAAATGATTTAGCTTCAATCCATTCCGGATGTTCAACATGCTCTGTATTTAGTAAGCTGATTTTTCCATTTATAGGTGAAGTAAAATGAATTGTGCTGGAGTTATGTCTTAAGGAAAAAAGCAATTCACCCTTTTTAACTTTATGATTTAGATTGGGTAACATAACTTCATCAATTTTGCCAATTATTTTTCGAACAAAATCATCTACCCCTAAACGGGTTGTTCCATTCATTTCGATATTTACCCAGATATGATTGTTTGCTACAAATATTCCGGCAGGTACATTAAACTCACGTTTGGAATCAGATTCTTTAATCGAAGATGTAATTAAACGTACATCGGGTTTCATCTGTCGTTCGATTTTATCCTGCCGTCTTATAAGCAGCTTATTTACAAAATCAACTATCTCATCTTCGGTAAACGGTTTCTGGATATAATCCATCGCTCCATACTTCATTGTTTCAACAGCAGTTTCGATTGTTGCATAACCGGTAATAACAATAACATCTATATCGGGACGTAAATGTTTAACGGCTTTTGTTACATCTACACCATCCATCTCCGGCATCTTAAGATCGGTGAATACAAAATCATAGTCATACTTTTTTATAAGTCCCAAGGCTTCTTTTCCTGTTTCAATAGTATCTATACTGTAGCCGGCAAAGACAAGAATCTTTCTAAAACTATCCAGGATTATTTTTTCATCATCGACTGCTAAAATTTTTGCTTTGGGGTTTTCTATTTCTACCCTTTTTAACGATTTTGTATCATCGGTATAATCCAGTTTTAGGCCAATATCGAGCGCTTTCTCCCTTTCTTTCCGTATCTTCGCCTCCTGAATCCTCTTCATCAAAAACCTCAGGGCTAAATCAACTATTATAAAAACTACAACCGTGAGAATGACAATTAACACTACCATATTATTCTTCCTCTCAAGCTTACTTTAATCTTCTTAAATTTTATAATAAGGAATGATAGTTTATTCGGTAGATAGATACTAAGCTGCTTTAAAGCTTCGATATTAATAAATGTTGGAATATTCAGCAGATAAACATCTTTACATTTTTTGCAATGTGAGCAAATACTGAATATGCTGTTTTGAGAATTTGAAATTTCTTTCTTTAACTCCTGGGGATATTTTTTCGCGGGAATAATTACGGTACTCATAACTATAAATACAAAGCTCATCAGAAAAGCGTACCAGTTCGAATCTACCATAAACTATTTAACTTAAGAAAAATTACTGCTAAATTTCTTATATGACAAATTAAAATCGTGCCAATAATTTGCACTTAAACAACCTTTAAAAAATTAAAAAAGCGCTAAAAAATTCTAATGTTTCAAAGAATACTCCAACATGAATGAATGACAGCAGTTAATCATCTCTTAATTGTGATAATTAAATATATGTGGGTTGGCAATATTGAGAATTACACATGGCAACTATTAAGGAATAGTCAAATTCTCTTGTTATGCAGGAAATTTACAAATGAAGAGTTTGAAGTGATCGACAAAAAAATATTTATTTGACAATTGAATGTCTTCTCCCGCACCTTGGACAAAATATTTCTTCTTTTTTAAAGTCGGGTGGAATTTTAATTTTCAAACCGCAGCTGCAATTTATAAATGAATAATGGTTCACTTTCATCATAATATCTCCGGCTTCCCGTTGGATTTTCTTTTTACTAATATCTGTAAGTGGTAATCCAACTGATTCTTTTAGCCCAATTGAAGAACTATCAGTTAAAGCTGATGGAGGAATCAGATTTTCTTTCTTTCCTTTTATTTTTTCGAAAGCGCTTTGATAATTTATGAAGTTCGCTCCCTGTGCAATGTTTCTCAAAATCCGGATTCTCTCAGAGATTGGAGGATGAGTGCTTGTAAGATCCGATAATTTTCTACCCTGGCTTTTTAATGGATTAGCAATGTACATCGGAGCGGTTACTTTATTTGCAGTTTTCAGTTCCTCAGTTGAATCAGAAATTTTTTCGAGTGCAGAAGCTAATCCTTCAGGATATCTTGTAAGACGGACAGCAGTTGCATCAGCAAGATATTCTCGCTTCCTTGAAATTGCAAAATAAAGTAGCTGTGCCATAATAGGAGCAAGAATTGCAAAAGCGATTGCAATAACCATGAATATTAGTTGTGCTTGTCCGCTGTCTTTTGAGGATTTTGAACGATATCTTCCTCCGCCGCCAAACCATAAGCTGCGAAGAAAAACCTGCGAGATTAATACGATGCTGCCAAGCATTATCCCGGCAAAAGTCATAAACAACACATCACGGTTTACAATGTGTGACATTTCGTGAGCCACAACTCCCTGCAATTCATCCCGGTTAAGTCTGGCAAGCAGACCAGCAGTAACTGCAACTGCAGTGTTATTCTGCCGAACACCGGTTGCAAATGCATTTGGTGCAGCACTGTTTATTATATAGACTTTTGGCATGAACTGGTACCCGGATGCAATTTTCATTTCTTCAACTATGTTGAAGAGTTGGGGATGAACATCTTTCGTTACTTCTTTTGCACTACTGACAGCCAATAAAATTTTACTTCCGGTAAAGTAGCTGATTAAAGATAGAATTCCCCAAATAATCAACGCGAAAAAGACTCCGACAAATCCTCCGCCATCAGGAGAGTAAGCACTGCCGAGTATGAAGCCGAGAACAATTAAAACGATTCCCAGTGTAATGAACAAGATCAATGATTTGCGCTGATTTGCTTTTATTAATTCCCACATCAATATGAAATCATCCTAATTTTACTTCTTTTATATTCTTGTATGAATGCATGGACATACGTTTTTACCAGGATGTCACGGACCATTCCGTGACATTCGGAGAATCGTTCTGAAACTTCAGTCACGGTGTGGACCGTGACTGCCAGCAGAGGTGAAATCACTCTACGATTAATTCGTTTGAATAGTTGTATGATTGTATGGATATATATTTTAATCAATTATCTTTTAGTAAAATCAACTTTTGGAACGGCTCTTTCTGCTTCATCCTGTATTTCAAAAAATTCTTCCTGCTTGAAGTTGAACATCCCGGCAATAACATTTGACGGAAACATCTGAATTTTGTTATTAAAAAAAAGTACCTGGTCGTTATAACTTTGGCGGGAGAATGAAATTTTATTCTCAGTTGAAGTTAATTCTTCCTGCAATGCTAAAAAGTTCTGGTTTGCTTTCAGGTCAGGATAATTTTCAACAACAAG
>DATDOL010000091.1:0-16214 GCA_035293265.1 Ignavibacteriaceae bacterium
ACCGAGAATTGTTAGTAAAGAAGTTGGTGATTCTGATCCTGTTACTTTACAAGTTAACGATCCGACCGAAGATTATAATGTTAAATATTATTCTGTTTGTGTTTTGAATTCATCCACAGCAATATTGCCGCCGGATGCGCCACCGAGAATAATTGTTGTAATGTAGTTTTAAAAATTAACTTAGTTTTGGTATTGCTGCTTCAGAAAAATATCTGGTATCTTGTTTTAATGAATTTCTAGTTAAATAAGAATGTTTTTTAAAACGGAAATATTTTTAGTCATTTTTTTCTCCATTAGTATTTCATTTGCGCAGAACAGAATACTCCAGTTCAGTCATCTTAATACCCAGGATGGTTTGTCAGCTAACACTGTGTTCTGCATCCTTCAGGATCAAAGGGGGTTCCTTTGGGTTGGAACCTATGATGGATTAACTAAATATGATGGATACAAGTTTACAGTGTATAAAAGCATAGAAGGTAACTCCTCCAGCATTAGTGACAATAAAATCCGTGCATTCTGTGAAGACAAAGAGGGTAATCTTTGGATTGGTACCTGGTACAACGGTTTAAATAAGTATGATCAGAAGACTGAAAAGTTTACCAGGTATCTGCACGATGAAAATGATCCTTCAAGTATAAATTCAAATTCCATAATCGCTCTCTACATTGATAATTCCGGTAAACTTTTTATTGGAACAGGCGGCGGGGGATTAAACATTTTTGATCCTGAGAAACAAAAGTTTCATCGCTATATAAATAATCCTGAAGATTCCACAAGCCTGAGCGACAACGCAATTTATACAATTTTTGAAGATCAAAATGCTGCATTATGGCTGGGAACTGGGAAAGGCGGATTAAACAAATTTGACAAATTAAAAGGGACATTTACATATTTTAAATACAATCCAAGTGATTATGAAAGTATTAGCAGTAACTGGGTATTATCTTTACTCGAAGACCATTCAGGCAATTTTTGGATTGGTACAGGCACTAATGGTCTAAATAAATTTGATAGAACGAATAATAAATTCTTCCGTTACTCTAAGGACCCAAATAATTCTTCCGCAATCTGCTCAAATATGATCTGGGCAATTCATGAAGATTCCGAAGGTATACTTTGGTTAGGCACTGATGACGGGGGCTTGGCAATATTCAACAGGACTAAGGAAGAATTTTCTTGTTACCGTAAAAATTATGAGGACCCTTCGGGGCTAAATGACGATGCAGTTATTTCAATTTACGAAGATAGATCGGGCATTCTCTGGTTCGGAACCTGGAACGGCGGATTAAATATTTATAATAAGCGCAAGAACAAATTTTCAACATATTCGCACAATCCACGAAACAATAATAGCCTGAGTGGCAATAGCATCTATGCAATTTATAAGGATAGCTTTGGTGATGTTTGGGTGGGAACTGATATTAACGGACTAAACAGAATAAATGAGAAAAATAATTACCAGCATTATATACATAATCCTGGTGATCCTTTTAGTATAAGCAGCAATTCAATCAACTCGATATGTGAAGATGGTACTGGTAATCTTTGGATTGGTACTGATGGAGGAGGATTAAATAAATTTGACAGATCCACCGATAAATTTATTCACTTTAAATATAACCCAAACGATCTTGCAAAAAGCATATCTGGTAATAAAATATCTCAAATTTATATGGATAGTAACGGCGATTTATGGATTGGTGTCGCTAATGGTGGACTTAATAAATTACCAAAAGCAGGTGAGGATTTTATTCATTACTCACACAACCCGGGTAATCCCAAAAGTATAAGTCCTCAAACAATTTTTGCTTTTAATGAAGATGATTCCGGGAATTTATGGATTGGTACTAATGGCGGAGGGCTGAATATATTTAACAAAAAATCAGAAGAATTCATCCATTATAAATACGAATCGAAAGATCCATCAAGTCTTAGTAATAATGAAGTTTCTGTAATTCATAAAGATAAATACGGTACTATCTGGATAGGAACAAACGGAGGCGGAATAAATAAATTTGATTCACAATATAAAATTTTTAAAAGGTATTCTGAAAAAGATGGTTTACCGAATAATATGATTTGTGGAATACTGGAAGACAATGATGGTAATTTATGGATTAGCACATATAAGGGTTTATCAAAATTTAATCCCAAAACAGAAAGGTTCAGAAATTTTGGTGTAGAGGAAGGACTTCAGGGAAATGAGTTTAATAACTGGGCATACTTTAAAGGAAAGGATGGTAAGATGTATTTCGGTGGGACAAGCGGATTAAATGTATTCCATCCGGATAGCTTAAAAGATAATTCGTTCATTCCACCCGTTGTTATCACTGATTTTCAGTTACTTCATAAACCGGTTACTATTGGTTATGATACTTTATGGGATCGTACAATACTTGAGAAAGCAATATTTGAAACCAGTACTTTGGAATTAAATCATTATGATAACATAATCTCATTCGAATTTTCAGCGCTTGATTTTCAAAATCCGGAAAGGAATCAGTATTCTTATATTTTAGAAGGGTTTGACAAAGAATGGACTTATACCGATGCTGCCAAAAGATATGTCACCTATACGAATTTAGATCCCGGCGAATATATTTTCAGAGTGAAAGGATCAAATTGTGATGGAATATGGAATGAATCAGGTACATCATTAAGTATAATAATCCAGCCTCCGTGGTGGGCAACATGGTGGTCATATACACTTTATAGTTTACTCTTTGTTTTTGCATTCATGAGTTCTACAAGATTCTATCTTAATAGAAAACGATTAAGACTCCAGTTAAATCTGGAACATGAACATGCAAAAAAACTGGAAGAGATTGATCAGATGAAATCCAGTTTTTATGCAAATATTTCTCATGAGTTCCGAACACCGCTAATGCTGATACTTGGTCCGGCCGAAAAGATAATTACAAAAGTCTCAGATGATGATCTGAAAAAGCAGGCTGCTCTCGTTAAAAGCAATGCAAACAGGATGCTGATATTAATAAATCAGCTTCTCGATCTATCTAGAATTGAGGCTGGCAAAGTGATCCTTAAAGCTTCACAAGGAAACATCGCACAGTTTGTTAAAGGGATAACGATGGAGTTTGAATCAATTGCGGAAAGAAAAGATATCACATTAAATATTTCTTTCGAAAAGGAAAAGATCCTGGCTTATTTCGACAGGGAAAAGATGGAAAAAATAATTACTAACATACTTTCAAATGCTTTTAAATTCACACCGGAAGGCGGAACTATCAAAGTTAGTATGAACCAAACCGATAATAACTTTTTTGAGATAATTGTAAAAGACACAGGGATTGGGATACCAAAAAATGAACTGTTAAAAATTTTCGACAGGTTTTACCAGGTAAATGGTTCACATACAAAAGAATATGAAGGAACCGGGATAGGATTGGCCTTAACTAAAGAACTTGTTGGAATACATCAAGGAAAAATTTTTATCGACAGCGAAGAAGGTAAATGGACCGAAGTTAAACTAATTTTCGCTCTCGGCAAAAATCATTTGCTTGAAGAGGAATTAATTGAATCGCCTGATCTCGAAGAACATAAGCTACAACCGGTTGAAGGAGAATATGGACAGACAGTTTTAACAGACGAGGATTCTTATGCTGAACAATTAGCAGATAAAACTATAGTTCTGGTTGTTGAAGATAATGCTGACTTAAGAGAATTTATGAGAGATGCTTTACAGGAAAACTACCACGTTGAAGTAGCCTCTAACGGCGAGCAGGGTTTGCGAAAAGCTGAAAAATTAATTCCCGATTTAATTGTCAGCGATATAATGATGCCAAGGATGGATGGCCGTGAAATGACAACTAAAATTAAACAGGATGAAAAAACCAGCCACATACCGGTAATACTGCTTACTGCAAAATCAGACCAGGAAAGTAAACTCGAAGGATTTGCGTTGGGTGCGGATGATTATCTCATCAAACCATTTGATACAAAAGAACTGCTTGCAAGAATTAAAAGCCTTATAGACATCAGAAAATTTCTGCAGGAAAAATTCTCAACCGGAGCTTTTATAAAATCCAGGAAAGAAAAACCAAAACTAAGCGCCATCGACGAAAAATTTATGAACAGAATTATGACCGTTATTGAAGAACATCTTTCCGAAGAAAATTTCAGCATTGAAGAATTCGGCAGAGATGTTGGAATGAGCAGATCACAAATCCACCGAAAGCTTAAAGCTCTTACTGGTAAATCGGCAAGCGTTTACCTAAGATCTGTAAGGCTGGCAAGAGCCAAACAAATGATCGATGATAAAAAAGCAACCATTTCTGAAATTTCATATATGGTGGGATTTTCAAGTCCGGCGTATTTTTCAAGATGCTTTAAAGAAGAATTTGGTGCTCCCCCCAGCGGTCACTCAAGTTAAATCACTCTTCATTCCTTCTGATCAGTAAAAATCGTACCAATTAACTGGATCTTTTTTTTGTCCTTTTTATTCAATTTTCCTGCAAAATGCAACATAGTTGCAAGAGATTGCAACATAGTTAATACCTACCCCACATAAAAATTTTGTTTATTTAAGTAAGTTTTCAAAAAATTCTGTTTCAGCCGATGTGAAAAAATTAATTGCCCACTTCGGGTTTATGTCCCACAAGTTCTATAAAAGGCATCAAAAATCGTTCAAGCGAAAAATCACCCCAGTTAACTTATGTAGATCCGGGTGGGCAATATCTAACGGTTAATTAAGCAGATCTCGATTCTGTTCCTTTACTCGGTGAGTTAAATTTGCGAAACGCAATGATTTAATTAGTAAACATGTTTTTGAGTTTACCATTTGCCCTCTATTATCGGGAATAATAAAATGATTTACATAAGGAATTCATATTTAGATGAAGTTACTCAACACGAATTCTGTCTAAAGCAGAATCAGCCGAATCCTTTTAGGGAAAAGACGACGATAAAATATTGTGTCTCTTATAAGTCAAAAGTGATAATTATAGTTATTAATTCTGAAGGTGATGTTGTTGAAAAACTTATTTCGAAGGAACTGGATGCCGGAATGTATGAAATTGAATTTTTCGCAGATGGATTAGCTGAAGGAACTTATTTCTACCAACTTATTGCCGGTAAATATTCGGAAACGAAAAAAATGGAATTAATACGATAGAAAATTATTAATAGAATTGTTTTACCTTCTTGTTAAAAAATATTTTTTCTATTAAGATTTTATGAAAATTTTTTATACAATTCTGCTCATAGTTTTACTTTATCTACTGATTTTCCGGGATTAGGATAATGAATACTAGAAAGATATACCTATCATCGAAACTAAAATCTTTTCTCTGATATCTCCTAAAGAATTGACCAACTGAGCAATTTCATGTAATGATCAAATCTTGCATTAAGCTAACCGGGTTAATAACCTGAAGAGTTGTGATGTTAATTTAAAAATCAGAGTAGCTGAGGATACGGAAATTGCATGCTCAGCAAATTTTAATTGACAATTCGCAATGATGAGCAGATTATTTCCGGAAAGAAATGAAAAGCTGGCTAATGGGATGTTGCTGAACAGATGTTAAGTTTAATAAAAGTGAAAATAATATATTGATTAAGTGACCTGGTAATTAATACTAAAACTTCTAATCAAATCCTGATGGAATGTTTTTAAAATATTACCCTTCACGGGTTTTCTATTTTTTTGAAGACCTAAATCTTCTGATACTTTAATTCTCATCAAAACAATTCAGCTAAAAATGACGGAATTCGAAACATGTAACATAAGTGAAAGTCGATGCGACATAGTTGCAAGTAAACCTTAAGAAAGTGTAAGTCTTTGCAACGTAGTTGATAACTACCCCCCTCCTTAATTTATTTTATTTGTGATGTACTTTTTAATAAACTATTTTCAACAAATTTTAGGAGTGTGTCATGAAAAAATTATTTGTGCTTTGCGTCGTTTTCTTAGCTGCAATATTTATTGGCTGCCAGGAAAACCTTATTACTGATCCTGTTGAAGACGGATCGGCAATATCAAGTGAGAACAACTTTGTTCTTGACAAGGATTTCATATCCTATCTACCTAAGTCAATTAGAATAGAGGGTTATCTCCCGGATCCAAGTCATCGTCTGAATGGAAGTGTTGAGATTAAAGGTTTACTTAGATACCGCCAGGATGGTGGCAGTAGAACTCCCAATTACACCACATCTCACCCTCCTGTAACAATAACAATGGATCTTAATGCCCGATTGTTTGGAGGATGTAATTATACAAAGTGGTCTGCAGCAGGGCGTTCAACTGATGTAGTAGCTTTTACCTCAACGAATGCAACATTTACATACCTGGAAAAAACTTTTAGGGTCAAAGGAAATTGCTGTGGTATATTAGATCTGGTTCTTAAATTTAAGGTAACGGAAAAAACCTTTGAACTGGATTCAATGTGGCTGAAAAAAGTTCCAGGACCAGTTGTGGTAGGAGATCCGGTTTGGTAATCACGCATTTAGGATATTGAAAAGATGGAAACCTGAAAAGCTCTGCTGATTTCCCGGCAGAGCTTCTTTATTTTAAACAAAATTATTAATCGTCATCCATTCTTTCTTTCACAGGAAATAAATATTTTTGAATTGAAAATTCACCTCACTAAATCCGGGAGTCAGTTCCAATGAAAAAATTTTATAAATTATTTTTAATTTTCCTTTTAGTAAAATTAATTGTTAGCTGCGGACCGGGAAACACGGTTAAAGTGAACAGCTTTTCTCCTACCGGTGAAGTTGAGAAACTGACAAACATTGTCATTGAATTTTCAGAAGACCTGGCACCACCCGATGTGTTGGACAAATGGCTTGATGAACAGTTCATTAAATTTGAACCACCTATAAGCGGAAAATTTAAATGGACAAATGCCAGCACACTCGTCTTTTCCCCTGATGCACCGCTCGAACCAATTCAGAGTTACAGTGCAACAATTAATCAGTTAGTTTTGTTTGATAAAAAGTTTTCACCTGATTTTGAAGAATATAATTTCCATACTCCTTACTTTGATGTTATTAAAGTTGATTTTTTCTGGACGAACATTCCACATCAATCGTACAAATTAAGTGTTCAGGCAAATATTCGTTTCAACTATCCGGTTGATCCTTCAGTTATCAAAGAGTACCTGGTTGTAATGAATTCAGGTACAGAGATTTCAGATTTTCAAATTGTATCCGATAAAAATTCCGAAACTATAGCAATTAATTTTGGAGAGATGCAGCAAACAGATACGAAACAGAATCTGGCAATTACAATTAAACAAGATCTTCAATCGGTGATTGGTAAAGAACCATTATCTGAGAGCCGTACATTCGAATCGAATCTTCCCCCGATAACTAAACTGGCAATTACAGGCGTAACTTCTGGATTTGATGGAAGCATGGGCTGGATTGAAGTTTCAACAACGCAAACTCTTGATAAAGATAACGTTAAAAATTATATCACAAGCGAACCTAAAAAACGACTGGAATTTTTTGTAAATGAAAATCAGTTGAGAATTGAAACTTCGCTTGCTGATGTTCAGACAGTCGACCTTTTTATTAAAAAAGGATTGCCAGGATTATACGGCGGAACTCTTGAATTCGATTTTGAGCAGACTGTTTCTATGGTTGACGTAAATCCATCAATAAATTTTGTTGATAAAAAAGGTAAATATCTTCTTCTTAGAGGACAAAAAAATCTCCAGGTTAATGCTGTAAATATTAATGAAGCAGAGATTGAAGTTTCACAGGTATTCAAAAATAATATTTTACACTTTCTGAACCAGTATAGTTATTACTATTACTATGATGAATACAATTACGGATATAATCCATCATACTATGTTGGCGATTATGGGAAATCAATTTCTACGGAAAAAATAAAATTTACCGAAAAGAAAAACTGGCTGAATACTTTTAATGTCAATCTTGATAAATCATTAAATCAAAAGTATAGAGGGATTTATGTCGTATCCGTCCGCTCAGCAGATGAAAGATGGATCAGCGATTCAAAGATGCTTGCTGTTTCTGACATCGGAATAATTACCAAATTATCAGGCGATGAAATTATTGCGTTTGTAAATTCGATTGCAGCTGCTGAACCGATAAACGATGCAGTTGTGACTGTGATTTCAACAAACAACCAGGAAATTATTTCCGGCAAAACAGATTCTGATGGGATGATCAGGTTTACCGGTTTAAAAGAAAAATTGAAAGAATTTTCTTCACGACTTATTGTAGTTGAGAAGGATGAAGATTTTAATTACCTGGATTTACGCGAATCCTTGATTGAAACTTCGCGTTATGATGTTGGTGGAATTACAATGTATTCCAATGAGTTTAATTCTTTTATTTATTCTCCCCGAGATATTTACAGACCTGGTGAAGAAGTAAATCTCTCAGGAATTATTCGTAACGATAAAATAGAAACAGTTAAAGACATTCCTGTTCTGATGAAAGTGATTACACCTACCGGAAAAACTTTCGATGAATTCAAAAGAGAACTTAATGAACAAGGATCATTTGTCGTAAATTTTAATCTTCCTGATTATGCGCAAACCGGTCGATACGCTATTGAGCTTTACACTGGCAGCAAGCAGATTATCGGTGCTTACAGCTTTAGTGTTGAAGAATTTGTCCCCGATAAAATCAGGTTGAATGTAACGGCAGATAAAAAAACTTATAATCCCGGAGACAAAGCAAAGATAAATCTCGATGCCGAATTTTTATTCGGTGCAAAAGCAGCCGGATTAAATTATGATTCAGATGTTCAGTTGAAGCACAGACCATATTATAGTAAAAATTTTTCCAGCTATGATTTCACTCAAAGCTCAATCATTACTGCAAATGTCCAGAACACATTTACACAGAGCAAACTCGATGAAAATGGAAAAGCGGAATTCTACTATGACATTCCTTCAGATATTGTCGGTGGAGGAATTTTTACCGGTTCGGCTTACATAAGTGTTTTTGATTTAACCGGAAGAACCGTGAACCGTTCTGTCAGCTTTGATGTTTATCCGAAAGATTATTTCATCGGGATTAAATCAGATGGCTATTATTTCGGAACAAATGAAAAACTTAATTTTAAATTTGTCGCAGTCAACTCAAAGGATGAACAACAAACCGGATTATCAGCAATAGCAAAACTTGTCAGGTACGAATGGCAAACTGTTTTAAAGAAAGATTATTCGGGTAAGTATTACTATGCTTCAGAGGAAAAAGAAGTCCCTCAATGGGAGAAAAATATCGAGCTGAATGGAGAAACACATTTTCAAGTGGTAGTATCACAATCGGGTAAATATGAATTGCGTGTTTCAAAAAAGGGAAGTGCAGATTATCAGAAAAAAGTATTTTATGCATATGGATGGGGGGCTTCAACAGCTTCCTCATTTGAAGTTGATAAGGAAGGAAGAGTTGAAATAGTTTTTGATAAAGAAGAATACAAGCCTGGAGATAAGGCGAAGATATTATTTACCTGTCCCTTCTCCGGCAGACTGCTTGTAACTTTTGAGAGAAACAATGTTCAGTCCTACCGTTATGTTGATGTTAAAGATAAATCTGTTGAACTCGAAGTTCCCGTCAGCGAAGAGTTTTTGCCGAACATTTATGTTTCTGCTACATTATTTAAGAAACATACTGCTGAAAGCAATACACCTTTTCTTGTCGGACATGGCTTCAAATCTATGAAAGTTGTTAAAAAGGAAAACAAGCTTCCGGTCAGTATAACTTCACCAAAAAAAATAAAACCAAAAACCACGCAGCAAATCACCATTAAAACCGAACCCAGAAAAAATATTTATGTTACACTTGCTGCAGTCGATGAAGGAATTCTCCAGGTATCAAATTTTAAAACTCCTGACCCGTTTGAATATATGTACGGTAAACGTCCTTTGATGGTTGAAAGTTATAACCTGTACAAACTTTTACTACCTGAAATTGTTTCGAGCAGCTCATCAACTGGCGGTGATGGAGATTTATCTGAACAGCTTATGAAAAGAACCACACCCATAACTGTTAAGAGATTTAAACTTCTCACTTACTGGAGCGGAATTAAAAAAACCGATAGTGAAGGCGTTGTTAATCTTCAAATAAATATTCCTCAGTTTAATGGTGAAGTTAGGTTAATGGCTGTTGCATATACAGATTCACGATTTGGTTCAGCTCAGGAATTTATAAAGGTAGCTGATGATCTGATCATCGAACCGGAAATTCCGCGCTTTCTTTCTTTAAATGATACGTTGATTATGCCTGTTACAGTTATCAACAACAGCGATAAGGATGCAAATATTAATTTGAATGTTAAAGCAGATGGTGTTCTAAAAATTTCTTCAGTTAATAAAAAATCACTTACGATAAAATCACAATCAATGAATCGTGCTGAGTTCAAAGTCTACACAGGATCAGAAATTGGTGCCGGAAAAATAATAATCGAAACAGACGGATTCGCAAAGGTAAAAGAGGAAGTCGATATTGCTGTCAGACCGGTCTCACCCTTGGTTGCTGAAACAGGAAACGGTACCATTAAAGCTGGTGAAGATAAAAATATTAATATTCCATCAGGATTTTTAGAAAGCACAAAACATACGACTCTGACAATAAGTAAATTTCCCGCAGTTCAGTTTGCAAAACAATTAAAATATCTTGTCGGGTATCCTCACGGTTGCATCGAGCAGACAGTATCAAAACTTTTTCCGCAGATTTATTTTGAAGAGCTTGCCAGGCTTGCTGCTCCTGAATATTACCGAACAAGGAACCCGGTATACTATGTGAATGAAGGAATTAAAAAAATAGAAGCACTACAATTGTACGATGGATCGATGGCATACTGGCAGGGAGGAACTGAATCGAGTTGGTGGGGTTCGGTTTATGCCGCTCACTTTTTAGTTGAAACAAAAAAAGCCGGATACAATGTTTCCGAAAATGTGCTTGACAAGTTGCTAAGTTATTTATCAAAAAAAGTTACAGAGCCAAAAACTTTTGATTATGTTTCTTACTCACCAACCGGAAGGACCATAACAAAAATTGCAATGAAGGAAATTATTTATTCCCTTTATGTTTTAGCACTAGCGGGTAAAGGGGATATCTCGACGATGAATTATTATAAATCCAGACCTCACCTCGTTTCAGCTGACAGCAAGTATCTTCTTGCAGGTGCATTCGCTTTAATGGATAAATGGAATTCTTACTATGAAGTTATTCCAAACAGCTTCGAAGTAGTCAAGCCTGAAAGACAATCTGGTGGTAATTTTGATTCTGAAATCAGGGCAAACGCAATTATGCTTAATGTTCTTCTTGAAGTTGAACCAACAAGCAATCAAATCCCGCATATCATAAAATATTTAACACAAAATGCTAAAAACATGTATTCAACCCAGGAAAGTGCATTTGCTTTTCTTGCTCTTGGTAAGGCAGCAAAAATTAATGCTGATGCAAATGTTAAAGTGGAAATTTATTCTGATGGTTCTCTGTTAACAACTTCTGATAATAAAGATATTACTGTTGATAATAAGAAATTAAACAAAGGTAAAATTACTCTTAAAGCTTCAGGTAAAGGTGAGGTTTATTATTTCTGGAGTACTGAAGGAGTCAAGCTAAATGCAAAAGTGAACGAAAAAGATTCTTATATGAAAATCAGAAGAACTTTTTACAGCTATAAAACGAAAAGAGAAATTACAAACAATGTTTTCTACCAGGGCGAGCTGATTGTTTGTAAGATTTCTTTGACCGGAGGTGAACGTTCCGCCGAAAATATTGTGATTACGGATCTGATTCCTGCAGGATTTCAAATAGAAAACCCGAGACTTAATCCGGCGACCGAAGTTAGCTGGCAGCCGGTTAATCCACTTCCGGTTCAATACCTGGATATACGGGATGACAGACTGTTTCTATTTACGAATCTTCAACGAAACAAAATGACTGAGTTTTATTATTTATTGAGAGTCGTTAACCAGGGCAGTTATCAGTTACCCGTTATCGGCGCTGAGGCGATGTATGATCATGAGTTTCATTCGTATAACGGAGCCGGAGTTGTAAAAATTCATCAGAGATTGGGAGATTGATAGAAGAAAATCATTATGCATTTTGAATTACTAAAAAAATACTCCGGAACAGCTAAAATTGTTTTATCGTTTGTGCTGCTTTTAGTTGTACTTGATATTCTTTTTCCTCTTCCTCCTTTGAAAGAATATTCAAAAGAAATTCTTGCCAGTGATGGAACAATTTTAACATCTTACTTAACATCCGATGATAAGTGGAGGTTAAAACCAAATCTCGATGAGGTTTCTCCTGATCTAGTTAAAGCTTTAATTAAAAAGGAAGACAACTGGTTTTACTGGCATTTTGGAGTTAACCCTGTTTCAGTTTTGAGAGCAGCAATTAAAAATTTAGCAAATGGAGAAACTGTTTCAGGCGCTTCAACAATTTCTATGCAGGTGATAAGGCTGCTTGAACAGCGTGAACGTACTTATTTAAATAAAATTATTGAAATAGTCAGAGCAGTTCAGCTTGAACTCAAATATTCAAAAAAAGAAATTCTGGAAATTTATCTTAGCTTGCTTCCGTTTGGCGGCAATATTGAAGGTGTTAAATCAGCAAGCTATATTTATTTTAATAAGCCCCCGGAAAAATTAAGTCTTGCTCAATCAATTCTTTTAACTATTATCCCAAATGATCCCAATTCATTGAGACTAGATAAACCAAACGAATCTGTTTTAAAAAAACGAAATCAATTGATAAAAAGATTCGAGCAGAAAAATATATTCCTGAAAGATCAACTCTCTGATGCATTAAATGAACCATTCGTGTTTCAGCGAAATGGATTGCCGAATATAGCCCCGCAGCTTTGTCGGTTTGTCAGGGATAAATATTCTGAGGATAAAATTAATACGACAATTGACTTAGACATTCAGATCCAGGCCGAAAGACTTCTTTTTAATCACGTTAACAGAAACTGGCTCAGGGGAATTTCCAACGGTGCAGTGATCATTCTTGAAAATAAAAATAATTCTGTCATCGCTTATTGCGGATCAGCAAATTACAATGATGAAATTTCATCTGGACAGGTGAACGGAATTACTGCTGTCAGGTCACCCGGATCAACATTAAAACCCTTTTTGTATGCGCTTAATTCTGATAAAGGAACACTTACACCTAAAATGCAATTGCTGGACATTCCAACTGATTTCAGCGGTTATCAACCGGAAAACTATGAACAAGTTTTTAAAGGTGAAGTTACTGCTGAATTTGCGTTGGTGAATTCGCTGAACATTCCAGCTGTGAGGTTGCTGGAAAAAAGTGGTCTTGAAGAATTTATTACTTTTCTCGAACAAGCTGGAATGAACCAGATCCAAAATCAAAAAAATAAACTTGGTTTATCACTGATCCTGGGAGGATGCGGAGTAACTCTTGAAGAGTTAACTCAGTTATTTTCTTCTTTTGCAAAGAAGGGAACGTTGGTTCCGATTCGTTATGGTTCCGAAGATGAAATGACAGACGGAATAAAAATATTTTCTGAACAATCTTGCTATATTATCGGGGAAATACTTTCCGGTATCGAAAGAAAAGATATTGTTGATCTTACTTATTATTCAAAGTTGCCGAAGTTTGCATGGAAGACTGGAACATCGTATGGCAAACGGGATGCTTGGGCCATCGGGTTCAATCCGAATTACACCATCGGTGTATGGATGGGAAATTTTGACGGTAAAGGTTCTCCATTTTTATCTGGGACAGAAGCTGCTGTTCCATTACTTTTCGATTTGTTTAATTCAGTCGATTATAAATCAGATTCAAAATGGTTTGATCTGCCTGAAGGGCTCGCCAAAAGAAAAGTTTGCAGTGAAACCGGTTTGCTGCCGTCTGCAAATTGTACAAACATAACATTGGATTATTCAATAAAAGATGTAAGCCGCAATACAGTTTGCAAACTTCATCAGCCGGTTTATGTTAGCGTTGATGAATCAGTTCAGTATTGTACAGATTGTTTACCGGAAAAAGATTACAAAAGAAATATTTATCCGCTTTATGAACCGGATCTGACTATCTGGATGATGCAAAATAAATATTCATTTAACAAACCTCCGGAACATTATGACAAATGTCAGGCGAAATATACCAGCATAGGTCCGGATATTTTGTCGCCGACCGAAGATTATGAATACCTGATCGAAAAAAATTCCGGTCAGGAAATTATGCTGCTGGCAGCTTCCGACAGCCGTGTTAAAGCTCATTACTGGTTCATCAATGATAAATATTTTTCAAAAACCAAACCGGGAGAAAAAGTTTTTTATGCTCCTGAAAAGAATAATTTGAAGATAACCTGTCTCGATGATAAGGGTAGAGATAAAAGTGTTAGTATAAATTTAAAATTTTACTAAACTATTCGATACGGACAGAAATATATTACTCCTATTCGCTTAATAAAAAAAACTATCAATCTGAACTTCTGATTTTTTATGAGATTATCAGTCTTCAGATTTGTGTGCTTTTACATTTATCTCAAACTTCTTTGAGAGTTTATTCTCACTTAATTGCAGATCAACTCTGACACCGGGCTTGTGTAGGTGATAGTCATCTGCTGATACTGAATCAACAGCAAAGCTGTTTGAAACAGAACCAGAAATAAAATCATTCATTTGTTTCCTGGCAATTCCGTCTGAATCATAAGTTGCAGTTGCTTCTGACTGGTAAACCCCTCCAGAATTAGAAACAAAAATCATCCGGATAGTTTTTGTCTGATAAAACATGCACATCATTTCAGGACTGCTGTTATCCTGGTGAACAGGTTTGCCATATTTTTTTGTAACTGCACTTTGCTTTTCACCGATCATTAAGTGAACATTAATATCCTGTGCTGTAAGTAAAGTAGGAATCAAAAAAGATACGAACAATAAAACAATAATTAATTTTAATGTTTCCATAAAACCCCCTCGTAAGCTAAATGGTTAAAGTTATTTGCTAGTTGTGAATGAAATAATCGGATTGTAAAATTTTGGCGCCTTTGGGTACGGCTTTGATTAGATAAGCAAAATGTTTTCCGAAACTGCATACAAGCCTCAGAAATCAAAATGAACAGTTTAAACTTAATTTAATCTGATCTTTAATTCAATTGAAATTACAATGGGGTATTATGGATTGCTTGCTGATTGTTTAGTAATCGTCTTCAACCAGCCAGCCCTGTGCTTTGTCTGTTGAAATTTCCGAAATGAATCTTGACGGCTTTGAAAGTGTGACACCTGCTTCACGGTTATACATATTCATCGGGTAAGTGACAAAAAGATTTTGTTTTGCTCTTGTTGAAGCAACGTACATCAGTCTGCGTTCTTCTTCCAGCGTTTCAAGACTTTCTGCAGATCTGGTTGAAGGGAAATATCCTTCGATTGCATGGATTATAAAAACGGAATGCCATTCCAAACCTTTTGCTGAATGAATTGTTGAAAGGGTTAAGAATTCATCTTCTTTATCAGCGGCACCGATATCAATCACGCTGTCTATTATCGGTTCAATTGCCATATCTGCTAAAAACGATTCCAGGCTTTTGTAATTATCAGATATGTTTAAAAATATTTCAAGATCTTTATTCCGTTTATTGAAATCGTCATACTTTGTTTTGAAGATTGGCTGATAATATTCGAATACCATCTGCACCATTTCAGAAGGAGGCATTTCTGTTGTGTGGAGTTTATAAAGAAGCTTGAACAGATCAATTAATTTTTCGTATTTAAATTTCTGATTTTTGTCTGGATGAGTTTCAATCGTCAATCTTGCGGTTGCCAGTTCATCCAGAATGTTCTGTGCGGTTTTTGGTCCGACTCCTTCGTGAAGCAGCAAAACTCTGTACCAGCTTATAATATCTTTGGGGTTCGAAGCAATTCGTAAAAATGCAAGCACATCTTTTACATGTGCAGTCTCGATAAATTTGATCCCTCCGAATTTCTGAAAAGGGATACCAGCTTTTGCAAGCTCTATTTCCAAATCAAAAGAAAAAAATGAAGAACGAAAAAGTACAGCTATCTCTTTTAACGGCACACCTTCTTCAATAAGATCGAGAACTTTCTCAACGATGAATTTGGATTGCATATTTTCACTTGCAGCAGCAACGATGAAAGGAAGCTCTCCGCCTTTTCTTCTTGTATAGAGAACCTTTGTGTATTTTTCAACAGCTCTTTCATAAATATGATTTGCGAAATCCAGCACCGGTTGAACACTTCGGTAGTTCTCTTCAATTTTAATTATTTCTG
>DATDOL010000092.1:0-2021 GCA_035293265.1 Ignavibacteriaceae bacterium
GTATCAACTCTTACGATTACGTTGGTGCTGGTATTATAGTAAAACCAATATTCTAAATAGTTAAAGCTCCAATCTCCATAAATCCAAAGACCGACTTTATAATCTGGGTTTGAACCGATGTTTGGTTTGTCACCATCAAATGTTCGGCAAACTCCATCTTGTCCGGTGAACACATAAGTAATCTTACCAGAGCTTGATCCGTCAACTTTTTCCATAGTGCTTAGCACAAATGAAGTTAAGTTTGGATCAGTTCCAACTGTACTGCCGCTCCAATCAGGATCCTGCCAGTTTTTTATCGCTTCAAAATTGTCAAAGACGCTGCCAAGCACAAAATTATTTTTTTCTGTTTTGAAATTAATTACCCAATCGTTTCCAAGCTCACCACCAACCAAATTTTTTAGAGGGCTTTTAAGTATTACCTTATAATTCGATTCTTCATTTAGCTTATTCAATGGAGAGAAAGAAATCACTCCCTTTCCATTTACCTCAGTATAAATTGCATTCTTCATTGACACTGAAGAACCTGCTTCTGTTTGGAAAAAAATATTTCCCGACAAAGAGCTTTGGAGCAAAGGAGTATCGAAATTTATTATCATTTTAACAGTCGTACTTATGTCTTGTTGAGTGTCAACCGGGTAAGATGTTTCAATGTTCAATGGAGCGTACGATTTAGTTATAAAGCTGAATGAATATGTGCTATCGAGAGGAACATTGAAAAGACTTGCCGCCGTTGCAGATATTTCCACATTATATTCTGTGGCTAAAGCATATAAAGCCGTCGGGGTAAATACTAATGTTTGTCCTAAATCTTCCCAGGTAAAATAACCATTAATAGTTGGATTGATGGAGAAAGCATTTTGCGTAACTGTTTTGTTCATCGTTTTATTGAACTTGATTTTAATTGGTGTATTCGGCATTACACTATCTACGCTGCTTTCAGGTATGTGTGAAATAACCACTGGTGGAGTTGTATCTTGAGCAATCAATCCCATGTAATAATTCCAATCCCAATATTGACCCGGATCTGTATGAGTATTGCAAGTAGGGTCGACCGCAGGATAATTTGTTTGCATCCAGCTTACCCATTGTGAGTTTTGCCATTCGTTATGACCGATGATATGATTTCTATCCACAGGAATACCGAATTTAGTTACGAAATGTCTGAACAATGCGGCAGAGGATTGATACATTGCTTCAGTGAAATATGCGGGATTGCTTACATAACCTTCGTGTTCAACTCCAAGCATGTAACCATTCCAACATCGTACATGCCATGCCTTATCTTGTTCTCTAACTAATTGAATGATGTAACCATCCGAGCTTCTAATAATATAATGTGAACTGGCTTGAGCAGCGGGGTTTTTTAACCACGAAACAGCTCCAGCAAAGCTTCCTTCAGTATCATGAACAACTGCAAATATTTGGTTGATGCTTAGCGATGTGAAATTAGGACTTGGATCCCAAACAGCAGGCGGATAATCATCTGATTGAATATTTATTAACTTATTTTCAGGGTTAATTTCTTTGCTAAATTGCCGCATGTCAAGTTCCGCATGTGATTTGATTGTGACACCGTTTGTATTTGTTCCTTCAGAAAGTACTTTGAATGCATCGAACGAATAAAATTCTTTCACATCTTCCTGTGGAATTCCAGAATATTTTTCCAAAACAGGTTTCCATTCATTAAAATTTTTTCTATTGATATTAATTTCAGAGGCATACTTAGATAATAATGCAGCCGCACCGCGTATATTTAATTCATAATTGTAGATAAGCATTTGAGGTGTTGCACTGATTAGATTTGCAGCATCCAAAAGTGAACGACCAAACCAATCATCGTTTCTTAATCCCATTATTCCGTATGAATGAGGAATACCAGCACAAGCTGACTGACTATCGTCTGGAATTACATGACTGAATCGCGACTCAGTGTAAGCAATAGATTTTAAGATATCTGCCGGAATATTGAACATAACTGCATTTGATTGAAATACGTTATTCATATCCTCTGGTGATTGACC
>DATDOL010000093.1:0-2743 GCA_035293265.1 Ignavibacteriaceae bacterium
ACTTGTAAACCAGGTCTTCTCCGGCGAGTATCATTCTGTTTTCAAAGGAAGAGGAATGGAATTCTCCGAAGTTCGTGAATACCAATTCGGCGATGATATCAGGAACATTGATTGGAATGTTACTGCACGGTTTGGTCATCCTTACATAAAAATATTTGAAGAAGAACGCGAACTGACTGTATTGCTTATGGTTGACATGAGCGGTTCATTAATTTTCGGTTCACTCTCAAAGACAAAACAGCAGGTTGCCGCAGAGCTTACTGCTATACTCGCTTTCTCTGCGTTGAAGAACAACGATAAAGTCGGGTTGATATTATTCACAGATAAAATTGAAAAGTTCGTTCCTCCGCGCAAAGGGAATAAGCACGTGCTCAGAATAATCAGAGAAGTGCTTTCTTTTAAACCTGAAGGAAATACTACAAACATCCGTTCTGCACTTGAATTTATGAATGGTGCAATAAAAAAACGTTCTATCGTTTTTCTGCTTTCAGATTTTATGGATGAGGGTTATGAAAAAATACTCCGGGTTGTAGGTAAGAAACATGATTTGATTGGAATAGTATTAGATGACAGGCGGGAAACGGATATTCCGAAATTAGGTTTAATAAAACTTACCGATGCTGAAACAAATCAGGAAAGATGGATTGATTCGAGCAGCGCAAGAGTTCAACATGCTTTAAAAAAACGAAGAGCAGAATTAGCAATAAAAAGAAAATCACTTTTTGTTACCAGCAGACTCGACAGTATTTATGTTTCCACCGGTGAAAATTATATAACCCCGCTTGTTCAGTTTTTCAGACTACGGGAAAAAAGATGGTGAGAATCCTAAAAATATTATTCATCTTTTTCTTAGCGATTAATCTTCAATCGTTCGCGCAGTCAATTACTGCCCGGGCTTCCGTTGACTCGAGTGATTACCTTGTCGGGGATTACATTAACTACACCTTTGAAGTAAAGTATTTTAAAGATTTACTTGTAAGTCAGCCGGTGATTCGGGACAGCATAAACCATCTTGAAATTATCAAAGAATCGGAACCTGTTTTAACCGAAGATGAAATTTACAAGACTGTTGTTTACAATATTGTATTATCCTATTATGATTCAGCAGATATTTCGATTCAGCCAATAGCTGTTAAATTTAAATTAAGCAAGGATGATTCAGTTCAAACTATTTTGTCCAACCCGGTTTCTTTCACGGTTCATACAGTTGAAGTTGATTTGCAGGCAGAGATTAAGGATATAAAATCTCCTTTAACTATTCCTCTTGATTGGAAATTTATTGCGTTGATAATTCTTCTGTCCATAGCTGTCATCGTTGTATTATATTTCTTGTACAGAAGATATAAAAAGAAAAAATCCGAACAACCGGTTGAACAGAAAATTTACAAAATTCCGCCATACTTAAAAGCACTTCAGGAGCTTGAACAATTGGAGAATCAACAGCTTTGGCAGCAAGGGAAGGTTAAAGATTATCACTCTGACATAACCGGAATAATCCGTAATTATTTTGAAGCAAGATTTAAACTGCCTGCACTCGAGCTGACAACTCGCGAGTCAATAGAACGTCTTAAGAAATTTACGATTGCATCTCACATTCTGGAGACGACAAATAAATTTTTAAACAATGCCGATCTTGTAAAATTTGCAAAATTCAACCCGGTGGCTTCTCTCAATGAAGAGATGATGATACAAGCAAAAGAAATTGTGAATAATACTATTCCTAAAGTTCCTGCCCCTGTAAAAGAAGAGGTGCAGAATGTTTAACAATATTACATTTGCATATCCGTGGGTTCTATATCTTTTGTTGATTATCCCTCTTCTTATTGCCTGGTACATTTTCAGGGGGATGAGAAACCAGGTATCAGTGACTTATTCATCTTTAAATGTTTTTAAAGATGTTCCTTCAACCATACGTGAAAGATTACTTCACCTGCCTGTTGCAATCAGGATGATTGCACTTGCACTATTAATTATTGCACTTGCCAGGCCGCAAAAATTTGCAGCAGGTGAAAATGTGGTTACCGAAGGAATTGATATTGCGATGGTGCTTGATATTTCAGGAAGCATGCTGGCAGAAGATTTAAAACCAAACAGGCTTGATGCTGCAAAAATTGTAATTGATGATTTTATTGAAGGAAGAATAACAGACCGGATTGGTCTGGTTGTATTTGCACGGGAAGCATTTACACAATGTCCGCTTACAATTGATTACAGTGTTTTAAGAAATCTTCTTCTCGACATACGAACTGGAATGATTGATGACGGAACTGCGATAGGTAATGGAATTGCAAATGGAGTTAACCGTTTGAAAGACAGCGATGCGAAAAGCAGGATCATAATTCTTTTAACCGATGGAGTTAATAATTCCGGTGAAATTGATCCTATCTCTGCGGCAGAAATAGCAAAAACTTTTGGAATAAGGATTTATACTATAGGAGTTGGAACAAGAGGACAGGCACCGTACCCTGTTAAAACTCCGTTCGGAATTAGGTACCAGATGGTGCCGGTCGAAATTGACGAAGATGTACTTCAGCAAATTGCAGGATTAACGGACGGACAGTATTTCAGAGCAACAAATAACAAAGCGCTCGAACAGATTTATGCAAAAATTGATAAGCTGGAAAAAACTAAAATCGAAATCACTTCGTATAAAAATGCCAGTGAAGTATTTTACGGCTGGGTTGAGTGGGGATTAATTTTACTCGTCATCGAATTAGCTGTTTCAAAAACTGTTTTTAGAAAA
>DATDOL010000094.1:0-8944 GCA_035293265.1 Ignavibacteriaceae bacterium
ATATTTTCATACCCGTTTTTATTTTTAACGGGTCATGGCAATGTTGTATTTTCAAAAGACGAAGTTGAAAGACTGAGAATGTACCTCGATAACGGCGGCTTTCTTTATATTGATGATGATTATGGATTGAACAATGCAATAAGAAGAGAAATGAAAAAAGTTTTTCCTGAAAAAGATTTCGTGGAGCTTCCGTTCAACTATGGATTATATAATATTTTTTACAAGTTTGAAAACGGTCCGCCGAAAACTCACGAACATGATAAAAATCCTCCGCAGGGTTTTGGTATATTTATAGGCGGTAGGTTAGCAGTTTATTATACATTCGAATCGAATCCAAGCGATGGCTGGGCTGATGCAGAGGTTCATAATAATCCGCCGGAAGTAAGAGAAGAAGCATTAAAGTTCGGAACTAATATTGTAATCTGGGCACTGACAAATTAATATTGTTAAATTAAAAAGTATGGGAAGTAACTCAACATATTTTAAAGAAATTATTACAAAGCTTGAAAGACTTGTTAAGAAAGAACATCTTCAGACTGCAATAACAGGGATTCAGCTATCGGCAATAACCGGGTTTGCCGGATTTACTTTTTTTTCTTTCGTGGAATTGATTGGAAATTTTATTTCAAGTGTCCGGACAGTTTTTATATTTCTTTTCATCCTGATTATAATTGCTTCAGCAACTTACCTATTAATTATTCCGGTTTTAAAATATTTTAAACTTTTCCGGAAAGAAACTTATTTTGAAACAGCAAAACGAGTTGGAAATTTTTTTCCCTCACTTAAAGATGATCTTCTGAATGCAATGCAGCTTGTTTCAGCAGAGAAAAGAAATATTTATTCTGATAACCTGATTGATGCCTCCTTTAAAAATGTTTACGAAAGGAGTAAGTCACTTAAGTTTGAATCAGTTGTCAACTTCATCAAAGCAAAAAAAATCCTGCCTTACTTCATTTGGGTTATAGTCTTCTGTGCTGCTGTTTTCGGTATCTCTCCAGGCATGCAGGCAGCTTCTTACCGTTTAATAAATTTTAACCGTGAATTCATCTCACCTCCTGAATTTATTTTTGAAATATCACCAGGAAATATTGAAATAACCAAAGGTCAAGAAGTTTTGATCACAGCAAGAATTATTGGAACTCCTCCTAAGGAAGTTTTTATTGCAGTTAAAAGAGAAGATGAAACAGATTTCAGCAATCAAAAAATCAGCGCAGATTCTTCGGGCATTTATATAATGCAGTTAAGTTCAATCAGGAACTCATTTAAATATTTTGCCACGGCAGAAGATGTTAAAAGTGAAATATACGAAGTTAAAGTAATTGACCGACCGATTATCGAAAACTTTGAGCTAAGCATCAATCCCCCGGCGTATTCAAAAATTCCGAAAATAATTCAGAAGGATAACGGGAATGTTACATCGTTGGTTGGGACTACAGTTAAGATAAACCTTTCGTCAACAAAAAATCTTACCCGTGCATTTCTTCATTTCAATGATTCCTCTTTTGTTGAATTAATAACGGATGAAAATAACGCAGCTGGAACTTTTACCATCAGGAAGGATAACAGTTATACCATTAATATTATTGACACAAATGAAAATTCGAATGTGTCACCTGTAAAATACCAGGTCAAGGCTCTGTATGATGCATATCCATCAATTGAATTGATTACTCCGGATAAAAACCTTCAGCTTCCAAATGATAACAGGATCGCACTCTTCACGAAAATTTCTGATGATTACGGATTTTCGAAATTGGTTTTAAATTACAGGCTTTCTGCATCCAGATATGAACCTGAACAAAGTGAGTTCAGAACAATTGAAATTCCGATAAATAAATCTCTGATTGAAAACAGTATTAATTATATCTGGAATCTAACCCCGTATCATCTTGCTGTTGATGATGTGGTAACGTACTACGTCGAAGTATTTGACAATGATAATATTAGCGGACCGAAATCTACCAGAACACAAACTTTAACTATTAGGGTTCCGTCATTGGATGAAATCCTGGCTGATGCTGACGATGTTCAGGATCAGGTAGAAATGAAATTGGAGGAAACATTAAAAGAGGCTGAGCAGCTTCAAAAAACTCTTGAGAAAATTGATCAGGATATGAAGAAGGATGATAAAAAATTATCCTGGGAAGAGAAGGAAAAAATAGAAAATGCACTTGATAAATTTCAGGAGCTTCAGCAAAAGGTTGATGAAATGAATAATCGGCTTGGAGAAATGAAACAAAAACTTCAGGAAAATAATCTTCTGTCAAAAGAAACTCTTGAAAAATACATGGAACTGCAGGAGCTGATGGACCAAATGACGAGTGAAGATATGAGAAAGATGATGGAGAAAATGCAGCAGTTACTCCAGCAAATGAACAGGGATCTGACACAGGATGCATTAGAAAACATGAAAATGGATGAAGAAAAATTTAAAAAAAGCATTGAGAGAACTTTGAACCTGCTTAAAAGAATCCAGGTTGAGCAGAAGCTCGATGAGCTTATAAAACGAACCGAAGAGCTGAACGAAAAACAGCAAAGCCTTATGGAACAAACAGAGCAAAGTGATCCATCGGATCAAAATGAACAGAACGAAATCAGTAAAAAGCAGGATGAGATAAGCAAACAGCTTGAAAGACTGAAAGAGGAAATGAAAAGTCTTGAAGAAAAGATGAGCGAATTAAAAGATATGCCGATGGAAGAAATGCAGGAAATGTCTGAGCAGTTTGAGCAGCAGCAAAACCAGGAACTTTCGGAAGAAGCATCTGAAAATCTTCAAAAACAGCTGAAGCAGAAAGCGATGAAGAACCAGAGCCAGCTTTGCAATAATATGGGTAAGATGAGCGAGATGATGATGGAAATGCAAGAGTCGATGCAGGAGCAAAACCAGGTTCAGACTTTCACAGATATGATGAAGATTTTAGAGAACTTGCTTACTCTTTCAAAGAAGCAGGAAGATTTAAAGCAGCAGTCGCAGAATATGGATTCGTATTCATCGTCATTAACTGAACTTGCACAGCAGCAAAAGAATCTCAGCGATAATCTTAAAAATCTTTTGCAGCAGATGGCAGATCTGTCCCAAAAAACTTTTGCAATTTCACCTGAGATGGGAGAAGCACTTGGCAAAGCAAACCAGAATATGCAAATGTCGATTGAATCAATGCAGAACAGGAACGGTTCTTTTGCAGGCATACAGCAGACTGAAGCAATGAAAAATTTAAATGAAGCAGCAACAATGATGAAGAATTCAATGGAATCAATGATGCAGTCTGGCGGACAGGGAGGAATGATGTCACTCATGCAGCAGCTTCAGCAAATGAGCGGACAGCAGATGAACTTAAATAATATGACACAGATGCTTCAGCAGATGACGCAAGGTGGAATGTCACCACAGCAGCAGCAGGACCTTCAAAGACTTTCGCAGCAACAGGAACTGATCCGAAAATCTATGGAGCAGCTGAATGAGGAAGCAAAAATTTCGGGACAAAGCAAAAAGCTTCCCACCGATCTTGATAATGTTTTAAACCAGATGCAGGAAGTTATAACCGATATGAATACACAAAAACTGGATGATGATCTTATTCAGAAACAAGAAAAGATTTTATCAAAAATGCTTGACGCACAACGATCGATCAATGAAAGGGATTTTGAAAAAGAAAGAGAATCAAGAACCGGGCAGACAGTTTACAGAGACTCACCAAATCCACTCAACCTTTATGATAAAAATTCCCGAAATAAAATCAGGGACGAACTCAACAGGGCAATTAAGGAAGGCTACATGAAAGATTACGAAGAGTTAATCAGAAAGTATTATGAAGCACTTCAGAAGGAAGAAATAGAAAATTGATCCAGCATAATCCAACTACTTTGTAGATAAAATCCTGTCAAATCCGTTATAGTTCTGAAGAATTTAATTTCTAACACACATTTATCCCTAAAAGTGTATATTTTTGAGAAAATGATTTTTTAATCAGTGATGAACGAATTAATTAATAATACATTAAATATCATCTCCAAAGTAAGCCTTAGTAAATGCGGGTATTTACTTCAAGTCTCACAGGCACGTGCAAATATTTTAACCATTTGGGGAGAAAGTTTTGAACCATTCCAGGCATTTAATAATTATCTACACGAGAAATATATTTCAGGTGGTATTGCACGGGAAGCATTAGAGTCAAGTATTTCATTTAAAAAATTAAAAGATGAATTAATGTTTAATTCATTTTTCATCGAAGAAATCCAGTCATTCAGAGAAAGAAATGAATCGGTTTATGTTTTATTGTTTTCAGAAAATCAGTTTCAGTTCTCAGAAGAATATAAGGACAGAATTACTTCTGTTTTAACAATTCTGAGTAGCCAGGTTAAAAAGTGGTTTGATGATAAAAATAGATCCAATCAAGTATTTGAACCGGTTCCATTAACTCAATCTATGATTGATGAGAACGGATTGCTTTCGGATTGGGAAGGTATTTTTAAAAATTTACTTGATGCATCACCGGATTTTATTTTTATACTAAACAATTCCGGGAATTTTATCCTTGTGAATGAGTCTGCCACTAATGTTTTGGATTATTCTTCGCAGGACTTAAAAGGAAAACATTTTACAGACATTATCGAGACTGAAAATAACCCAAAAGTTTTTGTTGCAATAGATCAGACTTTAAAAACAAATAACACAACCAGGTTTGAAGTAAACCTCATTACTAAATATGAAAGACTTGTTCCGTTTGAAATAAACTGCCGTGCGATAATTAAGGAGGGCACAATATTAGGATTGCTCGGTACCGGTAAAAATATCACCTCCTTTAAAAATATTGTTGATGAAATTAAAAGATTAAAGCCGCAGGTTATTGAAGCAAACAGAATCATCCAGGTTGAAAGATCGAGAACAAGACATCAGAAATCTCTTATCGATGAACTGAACAGGGTAAAGAGCGAGTTTGTTTCAAATATATCACACGAATTCCGAACACCGCTGGCTTCAATTATAGGATTTTCAGAAACGATAAAGTCCGATCCTGATCTTCCACCAGAAATGAAAAAAGAGTTTAACAATGTGATTTTAAATGAAGGTAAAAGATTAGCAAAGCTTATTAATGATGTTCTCGATATGTCAAAAATTGAAGGTGGAAAAATAACTCTGATTAAATCAACATTTGATGCAAATAAATTGATTGTAAATGTTATTGAAAATCAAAGAGAATTTGCTGACAGAAAAAACATTACAATAAATTTTGAACACTCACCCGACGAAGTAATTATGGAAGCTGACAGGGAAAAATTGTTCCAGGCTTTTGATTCTCTTGTTAACAACTGTGTAAAGTTTACCAACGAATATGGTAGAATAAAAATAATTTGCAACCATTTGTTTCGTGAACTGGAGTTTATAATAACTGATACAGGCATCGGTATTCCCGAAAAGGATTTACCTTACATATTTCAAAAGTTCTACAGGGTAAGCCGACCGGGCACTGAACTACCGGGTACAGGTATTGGCTTGGTTTTTGTGAAGCAAGTGGTGGATTTACATAAAGGCCTGATTACCGCCCAAAGTGAATTGGGAAGCGGAACCACTTTTGTGTTAAAATTGCCAAAAAGCAGTAAAATTGAAAAAACTGAGGAATAATGTTGAGTAAACTGATATATATTGTTGATGACGAGCAAGCAATATCAAAACTCCTATCTTTTTGGGTGAAGGATAAGTGGGGATATGAGGTCGAAGCCTTTTCAAACGGCGAGGCAATGCTGAAGAAAATGAGTACTAAACCAGACCTGATTCTTCTGGATATTATGCTTCCTGGTCTTAATGGGGTTGAAACACTTAAAAGAGTAAAACAAATTGATGAACAACTGCCTGTGGTTATGCTTTCTGCACAGGGAAGTATTGAAGTCGCAGTTGAATCACTCAGGTATGGTGCTTACGATTATTTTCCAAAACCAATCGATCAGCAAAGACTCGAACTTTCCATAAAAAATGCCATAAGAGCTTATGATCTCACAAAAGAAATTCAGAACCTTAAAGAAAATGTTCAAAAAGAATACAGCTTCGAAAACATTATCACCGCCGATGGTAAAATGCAGGATGTTTTCAAACTGGTTACAAAAGTTCTCGATAATGATATTACAGTTTTAATTTATGGTGAAAGTGGAACTGGTAAAGAGCTTATTGCAAGGGCGATACATTATAATGGAAAACGAAAAGATAAACCGTTTGTTGTAGTTAACTGTGCCTCAATACCGCGTGAACTTTTGGAAAGTGAATTGTTCGGGCACGAAAGAGGATCATTCACAGGTGCCCATCAAAGGAAGCTTGGGAAGTTTGAAAATGCAAAAGATGGTACAATTTTTCTTGATGAGGTTGGTGAACTTGAAATGCTGCTTCAGGCAAAACTTCTTCGCGTAATTCAGCAGAGAGAATTTGAAAGAGTCGGGGGAAATGAACTTATAAAAACAAATGTCAGAATTATTTCAGCAACTAACCGTGATCTGAAAATTGCTGTCGAAGAAAAACAATTCAGGGAAGATTTATTTTACAGGTTAAACTCCTTCCCGATTTTTATACCACCGTTAAGACAAAGAAGAGCAGATATTCTGGTTCTCGCAGAACATTTTTTAGAAGAGTTCAATAAAAAACTTGGGAAGCATATTAAAGGATTCGGCAAAAAAGCTTTAAAATTGATTTATGAATATGATTGGCCCGGCAACATCAGGGAGATGGAAAATACTATCGAGCGCTGCATTATTATTTGTGATAAGGATATAATTGATGACGAAGATCTACCGACTCACCTTCGATCAGAAAATAAATCCGGGATGATAGATTATTCGGGAAATATGTTTTCCGATGATACTATCGTTCCGTTTGAAAAAATTAAAGAAGAGTCAATCAGGCATGCATTAAAAGTTACCAAGGGCAATATAGTTGAAGCAGCAAAAAAATTGCAGTTAGGAAGAGCAACTATCTACAGGCTGATGGAAAAGTACAGTATTGAGAACCGTTCTTTTGAATAAAGAACTATCAAGGGATAAAAATGGCATTCAAAGTTGAAGAACATCAGGGTGTTGTTGTGGTTAAAGTAGACCTCATCAGAGCAACTTTAGCCGAAGCTGAAGAGTTCAAAGCAATGTTAACAAAAAATATTCAACTTGGAAGGCATAACTTAGTTGTGGATTTATTGGATTGTGAATTCATCGATTCAACTTTTTTGGGTACTCTGGTTGTTGCTCTTAAGAAAGTGACAGGTCTGGGAGGCGATCTTAGGCTGGTAGGTTTTCATCCTTCGGTTCAATCTATGTTTGAATTGACAAGGATGCATCGTGTTTTTGAAACATATAAAACACTTGATAAAGCTTTGAAAAGCTTCGCATAACTTTTCGGTTCAGGTGTTCGACAAACAAGATAATACAGGGAACTGATTCTTTATAATAATTTTTTACTCTAATGTTCCGATAAAATGTCTTCTGAAGAAAAAAAATCCATCCTTGTCATTGACGATGATATTACAATCCGTAAACTAATCTCCTACCATTTAGAAATAAAAAACTATTCTGTAATTCAGGCTAAAGATGCTGCAGAAGGGTTCAACATTCTCGAAAAAGAAAATATAGACTTGGTACTGTGTGATGTTATGTTGGGTGAAATGGATGGCTTCACGTTTTGCCAGAAAGTGAGGGCGAACGAAGTACACCGGCTTATTCCGTTCGTATTCGTAACTGCGAAAAACACTTTTGAAGATAAAGCCCGTGCGATGGAAGTTGGTGGAGATGATATAATAACCAAGCCATTCGATATTAATGAACTTATATTGAAGGTTAGGGCTCTTCTGAAAAGATCATATATCTATAAAATATACGGTGCCAAAAAAAATATTGAAAAATCATTCTCAGAAAACCGTACACGAATTGTGTTAATTGATGATGATGTATCTACCACAAAACTTTTCCAGTATAGCCTCAATAAAGCCGGGTTCGATTGTGAAACTGCTCATACAGCAAATGAAGGATTAAAACTTATTAAGTCTTCTCCTCCCGATATTATTATTTGTGATATTATAATGCCTGGGATTGACGGATTTCAATTAAGAAAAATGATTCTTGAAGATCCGGAACTAAAAGTAATCCCATTCATTTTTCTTTCAGCAAAGGGTGCGGAAAAAAATATTCTTGAAGGATTTGATCTTGATATAACAGATTACATCGTAAAAACAGCAGGACCTAAAGTTATAATTGCAAAAGTAGCTGCAATGATAAAAAGTCTCGATAAAGAACGACGAAAAGCAGTTCTCGAGCTTCATCAGGCGGCAGATTCGATTCGGGCAAAAGTAGTTCCCGATAATAATCCTGAATTTAGTGGTTTTAATATTGAACACTGGCATATTCCTTATAGTGGAATTCCTGGCGGAGATTTTATAGATTATTTCAGACTGAATGAGAATAACCTTGCTATTGTAATGGGTGATGTTATGGGTAAAAGATGGGGTGCATGGTATTTTGCTTTTGCATATGCAGGCTATATCAGAAGTTCTCTCAGAGCAGTTCTTGAATCTGTCGATGACTTTTTACCAAGTAAAATCCTGGAAAAGGTGAATAGATCTGTTTATAACGATGCAAAAATCTCGGAAGTGTTTGCAACTATTTCGGTATTGATTCTAAATAATAAAAATAAAACCGCATACTATTCAGGCGCCGGAGATTTACCAATATTATACAAAGACAGCAGCAACGGGAAAGTATCTAAAATTCAATCTGAGGGAACATTGCTGGGATTTTCTGAGCTTAGCAAATTTTTTGATTATACGATTAAATTAAAATCGAATGATGTTATTCTTCTCTCAACTGACGGCATGCTTGAGTCGAGAAATAATTTAAAGGAGCAGTTCGGAAGTACAAAAATTGTAAACCTCTTAAATAGTAGTTCAAACGATGAAGATCCGTTAAAGTTAATCAA
>DATDOL010000095.1:0-2230 GCA_035293265.1 Ignavibacteriaceae bacterium
AAAGGATTTCCAACTCCGTTTACCTGTTTTACTCCACCAAATGGAAACATCTGATATGTTGATAATGCTGCACCAGCAAATGCTGATTTAATTATGAAATCTCTTCGCTTCATAGACTATCTTTTAATAATAATTAAATAATTAACCAACTGTTTTGAATGCTCTTAATATAAAGTTTAATTACTTATGTGCAATTTGCCACAATAATATCCTGAGATAAATATAAGTAGCAGGAACTTGATCAATCAAGTTCCTACAATTTATTTGAATGATAATAATTAACCGCCTATAAACTTAGTACCGTCTTCACTAAGATTTTTAGAAAATTTTGCCGGATCCTTTTGGAATTTTGAATCACAGCCCGGGCAGCAGAAACCATATTGCTTTCCGTTATACTCAACTGTTGAAACCTCAGGATCAATTTCTTCACCTTTTACTGGACAGACTTTATTCCATGCCTGAGCATTTGCAGTTTCCATCCCGACTTTGTCGGGATCCATTTTCATTTCACTGTGCGAATCGTGTTTTGCACAGCAGCCGCTGGATTCTTTCATACACTCGTGTTTTTCTTTCTTTTCTGTACCAGGATTTTCTTGTGCATTTGCAAACACATAGAAGAAAGAAACAATTGCGAAAGTTATTACGAGTTGTTTTAACATTGTGTTACTCCATTTGTTTTGTGAATGATTACATTTTCAAAGTCATTGCGAGGACTCTGATTTATCAGGAGACGAAGCAATCCAATTACTCATCCCAAGATTGAAAAATTGCTCCTCCGGACAAGCACTGCTGTCGAATATTATTTTAATCTGCAATATATCCTCTCAACCTGTCATATACAGAAATTTGCTCAGGTGTTAAAATATCTTTTTGTTGAATGTGAGCATTAAGATGAACTAATCTAAGTTCCCCCTGGTATTCTGCAATTTCTTTTACAAGATTTCTTAAAGATTCTTCATCCGCTTTATTGTTTTTGAATAAATGATCCAAAAGTTTTTCTTTTTCAATTATTATTTTACCGATATTAACAGTTTTTTCCTTCATTGAATCAAAAATCTTTTTTGTAGAATCAATCTGCAATTGAGTAAGGTTTAATTTCTTTGCTAAATCCAAAACATGCTTTGGTCCGGGATAGTGATTCAATTCGGCAGCTTTAGCTAAACCCATTCCTTCTCCGGTTATGTAGCCATTAATTTGTTCCGATGTTAATGCTTTAATTTCATTTCCAGTTTCTGAAGAATAATGGGAATGATGCTGAGCATTGAGAATATTTAATGAAAATATTAGAACAGTTATGAAATAATATTTCTTCATACATAATTCCTTTTAAAGTGATTCAACATTGATTGTCTTAATACTAATACTCCCGGTACCGGAAATTTTCATTCCTACGCTGCCTGGTTTTGGCTCATTGTCATGTCCGTGTACGATTAATTTATTATTTACATATCCTCTGAAGTGAGTTCCATCGCTTACAACTTTTATTTCAATCCATTCTTTGTTTTGGAACTTATCTTCTTCAAATATTTTTACTTCGCCGTTAGTTTTTCTTGAAAGAAAAATTTTACCTTTTCCGATTGCAAGGAAATCATAGTTTTCTTTATCAGCAAAATGATGAATAAGTTCCAATTCACCATTAAAATCATCAATATTAATTTTTGCAGTAATCTGAACACTTTTAATTTTGTTATCGTAAATGAATATTGATTCTTTTACTTTATGAAACATTAATGAACTTTCACTTTCATCATACATGGGGCTCAGCTCATTGAGTGAACCTTCTATCCATTTGAACTTTCCCGATAAAACTTCAATTGTTCCTTCATCAGCAATTAATTTCCAAGAACCACTTTCTCTCACTGTAAAAGTAGAATCTGAAACCTTTGTTTCGTTTACTGTTTCTGTTGTTGTTTCTTCATATTTTAGAATATTTCCTGTTCCCAATCCATAACCGAAAACTAATTGTGCACCATGATCGGCAGTTTCATAAAGCAAGTATATTCCCGGAAGAGAGATAAGCACGAAAAGAGAAATGACGCTATTCTTCAATCCACCAGTATAAGATTTAAACCAAAATCCTATAGCTAAACGAACAACTGAATAAACAATAAAGAACCACAAAGTTATTTCAGCCCAGTCGGCGTGTTCGTTTACAGCCGGTATCACTTTTGCGGGAATATCAAGTCCGTCCGCAGCTGAATTTCCTGTAAAAAATGTAATCACAATTGCT
>DATDOL010000096.1:0-2162 GCA_035293265.1 Ignavibacteriaceae bacterium
CTGCTGTCTGCCACAATAGGAAGGAAACCCTGAAGGCTCAACAGGTCAACGGTTTGAGGAAACTGTATAGAAAATAAAATTTTCCCTCCCGTATCAAGATATTTTTGAACAGATGAAATTGCGAGATCAAGTGATGTATTATTATCGGCATACCATAATGAATATCTGAAAAGTTTAATAGTCTCAAGAAAAGTTATGCTCAAAAAAGGAGGTTCGTTAGTGTGAAAATCATAAACATCGTAATCATTATTCAAATCAAGACTATCCATCATATCAGAATAAAATCCTGCAGCATTGTCGGTAGAAGTGTAATCGTCGATTACTAGAAGTTTTCCATTTGGTTTTTTCACAAACCATGAACTTTCTTCGTCAGGTAACCTGATAAATGGTGATGCTGCCCCGGATACGTCTACAGCCCGGACATAAAAAATATTATCTTCATTCATTTTTAAGCCGGGCAGTTTTTCCGGAGCAATGTTGCTTGCGTTCCCTTCAATTAACACATCCATTAAAGGATTTTCGGAATCAAGATCGTTTATTCTAATTGTTGCAATTCTTACAGCTCCATCAATAGAAATAAAATTGTTTGTATCATTTAACGCGATATCTATCCGCTGGACAGTTTCGTTTCCGTCTATATCTTCTACGTTCCAGCCAAAAGTCATAACCGGAAAGGATGTATCCGGCAAGAAAGAGAGAGAACTCCAGGAAATAGCTGGAGTAGAATTTTTGATTGGAAAATTTATTTCTGCAGGAGTAGGATCAATTAGTCCGATGTCATAAAAGGTTTCGTTATTTTCGTAAATCCCGTTTTGATTTGCATCTACAAATGGTTCGGGTCCATAATCAATATTATTTTGCAGTATTCGATTATCAAATATGCCATTGCCGCTGTTGTCTACAGCAGAAACTCTGAAAATGTAGGTCGTGTCAACAGCACCAATCTGTAATGAAAAAAGGCTATCATTATTTTTTGTAAAAGTCCAGTTTATTCCATCCCACGAAAAATAATAGCCAATAATTAATCCGTCGGGATCATCGCCCCACCAGGAAACTGTTAGTCTGCTCGGTTGACTTCCTAATGAACTATCAGGGTAAAGAGATAAACCTGTTTCAGGAGACTGATTTGGAATCACTGTATCCGTTATGTCTTCATAACAGGAAGTCAGAATTAATGAACAAATAATTAATATTAGGATTATTTTCATTTACAAAAAATTTTGTGTAGCACAGATTATTACTCCATGCTACACTTTATTATTGTTAAGAACTTATTTTACCAATACCATCTTTTTAACCTGGGTAAAGTTATCAGATCTAATACTGTAGAAATAAATTCCCGATGTAAGAAAACTTGCATCAAAAGAAATTTTGTAATTTCCCGCAGACTGGAATTGATTTATTAAAGTTTTTATTTCCTGCCCTAAAACATTATAAATCTTTAAAACCACATTTCCTTCTTTCGGAATAGAATAAGAAATTGTGGTTGAAGGATTAAACGGATTAGGATAATTTTGACTTAATTGATATTTATCAGGTAAGCCGGGCGCATTTTCAACTGAGACAACACCCTGGTATCCTTCAAAATCTGTATTATATCTTGGTACGAGTTTATAAAAGCTGAATGAGAAATATAAATATCCCGTCAGTTTATCAATTGTAGCATTTTCCTCTATTCCAATGGTGTCTGGAAAATTATTTACGCCGTCCCAGGCATTATGATAAAAATGATTTCCATCTTGTAACTCCACCCGCACATTGCCAGAACCATCGGTTATAGAAAACTCACCAAAATTACTCGGTGGACCATCTGCATTCACGTCGGAAATAGTGAGGTTCTCAAATGATACTATCATAGATTCCCACTGTTCTCCGATTACTGAATTGTTTGTAGCCGAACCTATTGTACCTGTTTCCAGTATTTGAGATTGCGGTAATGGATTATTCGATGAATTTACTGTTATCTCAGTTATGCTATCAATCCTTGTAACATTAAAATCTTCAGCAATCAAACCTCCAACAGTAACATTATCTCCTAACTTAAGATCATAAACATCCGTTCCGGATGAATTATTTAAAGCATTTAACCAAATGCCGCTCCAGGGACCTTCACCATCCTGAATAATAATTCTGTTAGCAACAGCACCTGTTCTGTATGAAGA
>DATDOL010000097.1:0-20440 GCA_035293265.1 Ignavibacteriaceae bacterium
GATTTGAGGAGGAGTCAAATAGATAAAGAAAAGTAACCCCCCGTCATTTCAACTCTTGGGAGGAGTCAATCTTATTTAAAGTTAAAAAAAGGCGATCGTATTTAGATCGCCCTTTACTTTGTAAATAACTGGTATGGTTTACACCTCTTCCAAAACCGGGATCTCTTCTTTTTTCTTCTTTTGTTGTTTCTTTACGTTTTTAGATTTTGATTTCTTACTTCCATATCCGTCCGGATTATTTTTATCCGCATAGTTTTTATAAGAATAAACCTGGTTTTGGTAGTTGCGGAGAATTATCTGTTCTTCATCCATATGCAGAACGTAATTGGGTAGCAAAGGAATCTTTCCGCCGCCGCCCGGTGCATCGATTACAAAATGAGGAACAGCCAGACCGCTTGTATGTCCTCGAAGTCCTTCAGCAATTTTAAGTCCCGTTTCGATCGAGGTTCGGAAATGATTTGCACCTTTGGTTTCATCTGCCATGTACATATAATAAGGCCGTACTCTGATTCTTAACAGTTTCTGCATTAATTCTTTAACTACAGCAGGGTCATCATTTATGTCTTTCATTATCACCATCTGGTTTCCTACCGGTACTCCGGCGTTAACAAGCATTTCGCATGCCAGCGAACTCTCAGGAGTAATTTCCCATGGATGATTGAAATGTGTGTTAACATAAATCGGATGATATTTTTTGATCATCTCACATAAGGAATCGGTAATTCTATGCGGAAGAACTACCGGCATTCTTGTACCAAGCCGAATAATTTCTATGTGCGGAATTTCGCGTAATCGTTTTAATATTTTTTCGAGCATCGCATCAGTTAACATTAATGGATCACCCCCGGAGAGAATAACATCTCTTATTTCACTGTGCTCTTCCAGGTATTTAAAAGCACTGTCTAATCCCTTCATTGAAATCTTTTCATAATCGCCGACTTTTCTTTTCCTTGTGCAGAAACGGCAGTAGATACCGCACTGGCTCGTAACAAGAAACAGTGCACGATCAGGGTAACGGTGTGTGATATTCGGAACAGGGCTCATTGCGTCCTCATTCAACGGGTCTTCTTCAGCTTCGAAGTCTTCGAGCTCGACTTTTTCAGGAACGCATTGCCGCCAGATCGGATCCCCCGGGTAGCGAATTAAGTTTAAGTAATAGGGATTGATACGAGCCTGGAAAAACTCGTCGAGGTCTTCAGCGGCCTTCCTGTCCGTACCGAATTTTTCAACAAGCTGATCGACAGAGTGAACACTGTCGCGTATCATTTGCTGCCAAAGTTCCATAACCATTCCTCAGTTGTTCTTGTAATTAAAGTACTTTCCAAAAACTATTAAGCTGTCATTAACAGCATAGAAGTCCTTTATTTCAGAGACGATGCTGTAATTATTTCTTAAATAAAAATTTCTTGTGGCAGTGTAGCTCTCACGCGAAGAAGTTTCTATTAAAAGCCACCTGCCGTTATTTTCTTTAATAAAATTTTCAGAATGTTCCAATAAACTCTTTCCAATACCTTTTTTTCCGTATTCCGGATCAGTTGCGATCCAGTAAAGATCATATACGCCATTAGTTAACGCTCTTTTACCAGTGCAGTAGTAACCAAGAATCATGCCATCATTCTCATAAACAAAGATATTGTAGTCTGTTTGGTGCAGATCAGATGCTGCCGCATTCACCAAGTCCATCGCTATTCTAACTTCATCTCTGTTAAAAATTTCTATTTTATTTAATATGCCTTCGATCTTTGCTGCATCAGCCGGCTTTAACCTTCGTATCATTAATTTTTTTCCTGATTAACGCAAAGTTTGCAATTGTAAAAAGTAATTCCTGGTGGTTTTTCCCGGAGGCCTCTACTGCCCTTACAAATCCGGAGTCTGGGGATATATCAGGATTCGGATTTACTTCGATAACCCATGGAATATTATTCTTACCTAACCTGATATCGATCCTTGCATAGTCTCTGCAGTTTAACGCTTCAAAAGCCGTCAAGGCAAGCGCTTGAATTTTTTCCGATACCTGTTTACTGAGATTTGCGGGACAGACTGGATTGGTATGATTATAATATGCTGTATCCTCGATCCATTTGCCATCATATGTAACAATTTTGGGCAGATCAGCAGGCAGACCGGTAAAATTTATTTCAGAAATAGGTAAAACTTTATTTCCAAGTACTGCAACGTTCAGCTCTCTTCCATCAATGAATTCCTCAATGATGACTTCCTGCCTGTATGTTTCGGATAAAAATTTAAATTGCTTATTCAACTGAGTAAAATCATGCACAACAGAAAATTCAGAGATACCAATACTGGCATCCTCCTGCAAAAGTTTCAGGATCAATGGATATTTTAAATTGATCTCATCACTGGTAAACCGTTCATCTGGTTTAAGTATTTCATGCTTTGGTGTATTTATTTCCTCAGCGATAAGAATACTTTTTGTTCTGGCTTTGTTAAGACAATTTCCCAGGCAGGATGGAACACATCCTGTATATTCATAACCTGTTAGTTCAAACAGTCCGGCAATACACCACTCATAAGTTGCGATACCTTCGACTGATTCAACAAAATTAAATATAACATCAGGGTTTATCGATTTGAGTGTGTTAAGGGTCTTTCTTACATTTCTGTCAACTGCAACTACTTCGATTTCAGTAAAATATTCGGATAAGGATTGACGTATCAGGCTAAGTTCGTTTGAAAAACTTTTTTCTGAATCATTACTTTCGCCTTCAGCATCAGAAATCGGTTTGCCGTTATAAACTGAAAAGATGCTGACCGGGGTATTGTAACAAATTAAAATTTTTGCTTGAGTCTTCATAAAAGATTGTATCTCTTTGCAGCAGAATATAAAACTGTCTGAATCATTTCATTATAATTTATTCCTGCGGCGCTTGCAGCTTTTGGAAAACTCGAATTTTCAGTCGGGTCCGGCATTATACCAGGCAGTGGGTTTATCTCCATAACATTTGGAATATTATTCTTGTCCATCCTCAGGTCGATACGGCTCCAGTCTTTGCATCGTAACACATTATAAGTTTTCAATGAAATATTTTTTATTAAATCCTCAAGATCGTTATCTAATTTTGCAGGACATTCAAAAACATCAAACACATTTTCCTTGGTGTCGAGTATCCACTTTGCTTCATAGGAGTAAAGTGGAATTACGTCTTTCGGAAAATCTTCATACTTTATCTCGATAACAGGAAGAACCCGTGCATCATCCCCGTTGCCGAGTATGGCGACGGTAAATTCTCTTCCAGGTAAATATTCTTCGATCAATGCGGGCTGATTGTACTGAGTAAATATTCTCACGACTTCTGTTTTAAGCTCATCTTTGTTTCTTACGAAAGATGACGAAAATATTCCTTTGCTCGATCCTTCAGAAACCGGTTTAACTATAACCGGGAAACTGAACTTCTGATTTTTAATATCATCAACTGAATCAACCATTAAAAATTTTGCGGTTGGTACCTTATGGTAGCTTAAGATTTCCTTTGCACGTGATTTTTCAAGACAGATACCCAGTGTCAATGCATCTGAACCCGTGTATGGAATTTGAAGCAGGTCTAATATCGCCGGTACCTGGGATTCACGGCTTATACCGTTAATGCCCTCTGCTATATTGAAGACGATATCCGGCTTCGATTGTTTGAACTTTTCGAAGCAATTTTCATCTGCTTTAATCATAGTTACATCGTGAAAAAATTCAATAGCTGCCTTTACGGCATTAATAGTTTCCCACGTATCCCATTCAGCATATGTATCAACCGATCTTTTAAATTCTGTCGGGGAGTTTGTTTCGATTGAAGATATTTCTTCATGGAAAGTTTCACTTTCAGGTTTTGCATTAAACGTTAATGCAACATTTAAGCGGGCATTAAACGAAGGCGATAAAATTTTTTCTCCTGTTAAATTTCTTTTTAATTTTATTTATACCAAATATAATCTTTCTAACATTTAAGTCAACAAGATTTGAAAAGTGATTTAAAATATTTTTTTGGGGGACGAGCCATGAGTTTTTGATGTTCAGGGTAAAAATATTTTTAAAACAGCAACCGTTAGCATTGATAATATTTTTGTTTAAAAAATATTAATGTGCCCTGCGCTCTTTGTAGATAGTGTATTAATGAATTTGGTGAAAAATATTATTCATGCAATCTTCGCATACCTGAGTGAATCCGAGTAGTAAAGTAATAAATTTTTTCTGATTACTTCGCCTGAGGCGGTTTTAAGGTTTGGATCGTCTTCTATTAATTTGAATGCTTTTGCTTTAGCCCGGCTGATTAATTCCGCATCGGAGGTAAGGTCGGAATGTTTCAAGGGTGGAAAGCCTGCTTGCTGTGTTCCGAAGATATCACCGGGTCCTCTCAGCTTCAAGTCAACTTCTGAAATTTCAAAACCATTATTAGTTTTGACCATTGTTTGCAGACGTATAGAAGATTTGTACTTTTCAAACTGATCTGATGATATATAATCGAGGTTTAATTTTGATTCTGAGTTAACGGATGCGATTTTATTTTTAGTAATCAAAATACAATACGCCTGTTTATCGCTTCTTCCGACTCTACCCCTTAGTTGATGCAATTGTGATAGTCCAAACCGGTGTGCATCATTTATCACAATCAAATTAGCATCGGGAATGTCTATCCCTACTTCGATAACAGTTGTTGAAACAAGAACATCAAATTCTTTTTTAAGGAACAAAAACATGATTTCTTCTTTTTCCTGCCAGCTCATTCTGCCATGTATTAAACCAAGACGTAAATCTTTTAAGTCCATGTTCTTCAATTTTGTGAAATATGTTTCCGCCGCTTTCAACTCCAGCTTTTCTGATTCTTCAACTAAAGGGTAAACGATAAATGACTGGTACCCTTCCTTACTTTTATCTTTTATGAATTTATAGACAGCTGGTAATTTATCATCGCCACGCAATACAGTCTTGATTTTTTTCCTGTTCTCCGGCATTTCATTTATTACAGAGAGATCAAGATCGCCGTATACCGTCATTGAAAGAGTACGTGGAATTGGGGTTGCGCTCATTATGAGTACATCAGGTGTTTTCCCTTTACTCTGCAATTGCGCACGCTGCCTGACGCCAAACCTGTGCTGTTCATCGATTATAACCAAACCAAGATTTTTAAAATTAACTTTTTCTTCCAACAAGGCGTGAGTTCCGACAATAATATCTGCCTCCTGAAGTTCAATCGCCCGAAGGTTTTTATCTCGTACTGATTTTTGCTGTCCGCCAAGAAGCAAACTGACTTTGACGATTTTATCTTTATGAATATTAGAAAGATTATTCATCATTATAGAAATATTTTTGGCATGCTGATCGGCTAAAATTTCCGTCGGAGCCATTATCGCAGCCTGGTATCCATTATCAATTGCAATCAGCATTGCAATCACCGAGACAATCGTTTTACCACTGCCAACATCACCTTGTAAAAGTCTGTTCATTGGGTTATCTGAAATCATATCGCTTTTTATTTCACCTAAAACTTTCAACTGAGCATTAGTAAGCTGGAAGGGAAATGTTTTCAGAAAATCGGGCACGAGATTTGTCCTGATTTTCATCGCATTGCCTGAAAGTTTTGTTTTATAGTTATTCTTTCTAAGCGCTACAAGGATTTCAAGATAGAAAAGCTCTTCAAATTTGAATCTTGTTTTTGCTTTGACCAGCTGTTCATGGTTATCGGGAAAGTGAAACTGCCTGATTGCATGGTTAAGCCTGATTAGTTTTTCTCCGGCTATTAAATCTTCAGGCAGTGTTTCTTCAACCTGGTCTGAATAGTTTTCAACGACATAATGAATAATTCTTCTTAGACCGAGATCACCGATATTTGTTGCTCTTAGTTCCTTTGGTATTTTATAAAACGGAATAATCTTTCCTGTATGTATAAATTTTTTTTCCTCCTCATCGGTTATCCTGTCATAATCTGGATGAATGAACTGAAGATTACCATACTTTGAAGTATCGGCTTTAGCTGAGATTGCAAAAATATCTCCTTCATTAAAAACGGAATTAAAATACTTTGTTGCATGGAACCAGACGCATTCAAAAAATCCTGTCGAATCTCTGAACTGAACCTTAAGTACTTCCTTTCGTCCGAAATTTCGTGTTCCCTTATCTGCAACTCTGGCTATTACAGTCAGCTCCCCATCATATCCGTTCATAACATATCCAAATGCTTTTGCTGCGGTTAACACGGTTGTCCGGTCGAGATGTCGTGAAGGAAAATAAAACAGCAGGTCCCGGATAGTTTTTATACCTACCTTTGAAAATGATTCAGCCCGTTTTGGTCCAACTGACTTCAGGTACTGAACAGACTCGTCAAGAGTATTCTTTGAAACAGATTTCATCGGATGAAAAATAATCTATCGTTCAGCTAAACTCAAAAAAGCTTTTTAAATCTTTTCTGCATAATTATATTTAATTTTAAGCAACAAAATAAAGAAGGAATTAGGTTTGGAGTGGGAAAAGCTCTTAACAGATTTGCGGCTTGGAGAAAAAGTTTCATCTAAGAAAAAATCAATCGATGGCAGAAGCGAATTCCAGAAAGATTTCGACAGGATAGTTTTTTCACCCGCATTCAGAAGACTGCAGGATAAGACACAGGTATTTCCGCTGCCTGAAAGTGATTTTGTTCATACAAGGCTGACTCACAGCCTCGAAGTCTCTGTCGTCGGACGATCACTTGGAAACCTTGTTGGTGAGCGAATTCTGGATCGAACTCCGGACCTTAAAAATAATTTTACAAAATTTCATTTTGGTGAAGTTGTTGCTGCTGCCTGCATTGCACACGATATCGGTAATCCCCCGTTTGGACATTCAGGTGAATCAGCAATTGCAGAATATTTTAAAACCGGGCGGGGAAAAGAGTTTAAAAGTAAAATTGAGAATAAAAAATGGAATGATGTAATAATATATGAGGGCAATGCACAAGGCTTCAGGATAATTACAACATTACAGAATCCAGATGTTAAAGGTGGATTGCAATTAACATTTGCAGCACTTGCTGCATTCACAAAATATCCAAGAGAATCTTACTCTTCAGCACAGCTGAGTAAGGTAGAAAAGAAGAAAGCCTATAAAAAATTTGGATTCTTCCAGGCTGAGAAAAATATTTTTAAAGAAATTGCTGAAGCAACATGCCTGGAATTTAAAAAAAGCAGAAACGATTTTTGGTGGTGCCGTCATCCTTTAGCTTTTCTTGTTGAGGCAGCTGATGATATCTGCTACAGGATAATGGATCTGGAAGACGGCTTCAGGCTTGGATTAATTTCTTTCCCGGACACAGAAGAACTTTTATTTCCATTGATATTAAAGAAAAACCTTGCCGGTTATAAAGGAAGAGATGAAAATGAGCGAATAGGTTATCTTCGCGCAAAAGCAATCAGTGATCTGGTAAATCAGCTGGCTGAAATTTTTTTAGATCAGGAGAAAAATATTCTTGCAGGAAAATTGGAGGATGATCTTATATCTGTTATTCCAAAAACCAAATCTCTTAAAAATATTACAACAGTTTCGATTGATAGGATTTACAGAACAAGAAGCGTTGTGGAAAGAGAAGTTGCCGGTTACGAAGTTTTGGGAGGTTTACTGAATACATTTATTCATGCATATAATGAGGCCTATGAAGGAAATCTTTCCCTGAAGAACAGAGCGATTATAAATTTGCTGCCGAAACGGGTTACAAATAATCCGCCGGAAGATCTTTACCTGAGACTGCTGAGAGTGATTGATTTTATTTCCGGAATGACTGATTCATACGCAGTTTCTCTGTTCAGAAAGATTAATGGAATTTCATTGCCTGGTGGAAGAGTTACATAATAATTCAGGCTTTGTCATTCAGATTTCATATCCCTTGTCATCAAATCTGTTGTGGCTTTTACCGGGTCCTTATCTTCAAATAGTATTTGATATACTTCGTTCGTAATAGGAGTTTCTACTTTATGTTTTTTTGCGAGCTGTGAAGCAGAGCGGCAGGTTTCAACTCCTTCAGCAATCATGTCCATCGATTTTAAAACCTGCTTTAATTTTTTCCCCTTGCCAATCTGTTCCCCGACGTAACGGTTACGACTATGCCGGCTCATGCAGGTAACAATTAAATCACCCATTCCGGAAAGTCCGGCAAATGTTTCAGGCCTGGCTCCCATTGCTAATCCTAAACGGGAAATTTCTGCAACACCACGCGTCATTATAGCCGCTTTTGTATTATCACCAAAACCAGCTCCGTCAATAATTCCCGCACCGATAGCGATGACGTTTTTAAAAGCACCGCCAAGTTCAACTCCCAAAATATCGGTGGAAGTATAAACCCTTAAGTATGAATTCATAAAGGCGGCCTGAATTGACCTTGCAGTATCCAAATTTTCTGAAGCAGCTGTAACCGTTGTTGGAATTCTCCTGGCAACTTCTTCCGCATGACTTGGACCTGATAGCACACCAATTTGCTCGTAATTTAAATTTGGATGAACTTCCATTAACAGTTGTGACATTGTAAGCAGAGAGTCCTTTTCAATTCCTTTGGCAACACTGACTAAGATAGAGTTTTTAATTTCAGCATAAGATACTTGTTTTATAACTCCTCTTAAAAACTGTGAAGGGATAGCAAGTACAATGAGATTTTTATCGTGAGTGGCGCTGGAAATATCCGGTGTTATAAAAATTTCTTTTGGAATTTTTATACCTGGAAGGTAATCAGGATTAATACGCTTCTTGTTTAATTGTTTTGCGTAGCTTTTCCGGTATTCCCAGAGAGTTACATTGTGACCGTTATAATGCAGTAGAATTGCTAGGGTAGTTCCCCATCCTCCGGCGCCCAAAACGGAGATTTTCATTTGAACTACGTTTTAGATTTTTTCTTGAAACTAAATTTATTTTCTGTACCGTTAAATATCCTGATAAGATTCTTTCGATGTGTAAATATAACCAGCAAAGTTAAAAAGATTACAAACGGAAGAATTGTATTATATCCATTAATATGATCGTGTAGTACGTTTTCTCTGAGAATCAAACTAAGAGGAATTGAAAGTGCTGCCACCAAAGAACCAAGAGAAATGTACTTTGAAATTGTTACGACAATGAGAAACACACCGATCGCAATAAGCATTTCCACCGTTATTAGCATCATCAGCATTCCGAGTGCGGTGGCGATACCTTTACCGCCTTTAAATTCTGCAAAGATGGTCCATATATGTCCTATGACAGCTGCGACACCAGCAATTATCTGAACCAGGGTAAAATCATCAAAGGGTGAAACGTTTTCAAAAGGTAGCGGACCGTAATGCAATCTGGCAATCAAAATAACAGCAATAATACCTTTAACGGCGTCAAGAATTATAACAAAAATACCATACCTCCAACCCAGAACTCGCATCACATTTGTTCCGCCAGCATTACCACTTCCATGCTGTCGAATATCAATTCCTCTTACCATTTTGCTCACAATAATGCTGTTCGGAACAGATCCGACAAGATAAGATAACAAGACTATTATTGCCAATAACAACATTTTATTAACTTTTAATATTCAATATTTAATAAACTAATTATTAAGATATTAATATACAACGAAATTGTATGCCATTAAAATTTTAATTATTTACACATTAAGATGATGGTTCCGGGTAAAAGTTTCATACTATATATTAATGGTATAGTATAAAATGAAATGCTGGTTGTTTAATTCATTTGGTTTTTGTTTTAGTATGATGATTTAATATATTTGCAACAAATATTAAAGGATTATTTTATGGCTAAACAGCAAGCTTTTGCAGATAAACTAAAGAAAAAGAAAAAATCTGACTTTATATCGGTAAAATTGGTTAAAGCAATCAAAACTGATAAAGGTTCATACAAATTCAACGAAAAATTCGTCAAAGTTGATGATTTGAATAAATTATCAACACTCAAATAATATTTATAAAATTCAATAGCACCTTTTCCAAATTTCTGCATCCTTGATTGAAAGAGTAACAATTCTTTCAATTTTTCTGAAAAATATTAACTTTTTGTTAATTCAAAAAATTTTAATTCTGATCAGATTTTGCTTAGAATCTGATTAGCTCCAGTCCCACTTAATATCTCTCCGACTTATTGAATAATTAAAGATTATTAAAGGAACTATAAAAATTTAAGTCTTCCGACATTGAAATGAGTAATGCAATATCGATTGATGAAGAATAATAAGAAGTTGAAGTTAACTTAGTTAAATAATTCTAGTGTTCGACTGCCTTCAAGCTGAAGTAATTTTTCTTTTAAGTCAAGACCACCTCCATAACCGACAAGTTCTCCATTTGAACCGATTATTCTGTGACAGGGAATTACAATCGGCAGAGGATTTGCCCCATTAGCACTTGCAGCAGCCCGGATGGATTTTAAATCCCCAAGTCGTATTGCCAACTCTTTGTAGGTAATAGTTTCACCATAATTAATTTTCAATAATTCATTCCAGACTTTTTTCTGAAATTCTGTTCCGATTATTTCCAGGGGAAGCTTGAAATTTTTTCTTTTACGATCAAAATATTCTTTCAGTTGATTAAATATTCCGAACATATAAGGATCATCGGTGCGAAGTTTTGTGATGTTTGATGTTTTGTTTGCATCGACCGATTTATTGAGTAAAATATTTCTGATTCCTTTTGATGAAGAAATAATCTCAATCCTGATTTCATTAAAAACATCTGAAGCAGAGAATAATTTTTCGTTCATCAATACTAGAGTGAATATTATTTACAAATAAAAATGGGGAAAGAATAATTTCTTCCCCCATGACTTCGTGAGCAATAATTTTTATTTAAGCAGCAACAACTTCAATTGCAGGATTAATATCTCTTTTCAGCAATCCTTCAATTGCCATAAGAGTTCCTGATATTGAGCTTGGACAACTACCGCAAGCACCCTGGTACCTGATTTTAACACTGTAGCCATCAACACCAATAACTTCCAAACCTCCGCCATCACCAGCAAGGGCTGGTCTGACTTTCTGATCAAGAAGGTTGTTTACCTGTCTAAGCAATTCACTATCATCAATGTTTTTTTCAATTTCATTTTCTTTTGGAATGAGAGAGGGATCGAATGTTTTTAAAAAATCAATAAACGGTCTTTGAATCTGTCCCCAGTTTGAATCCGGTGATTTCTCAATGGTTACAAATTTATCCATATAAAAAACCGAGACAACACCTTTAATATTAAAAATTCCTGATGCGAACGGGTCTGACTCAGCTGAATGTTTATCAGGATATTGCCTTGTTTCAACTTTCAGAAGGCGTTCGTTTAGTATAAATTTTAATGCGTGTGGATTCGGAGTTAAATCAACATCTTCAACCATTAACATAATTACCTCTTTTTTTGTTTTAAACTTAATCTAAGAACAGCACAGCTTCAAGTTATTAATTCGATACTTTGTTTGGTTTTGATGGCTTTTTCTCAAAATAGATTTATCTTTCCGGCGTTTATTCAACAAGTTAATTTGAAAGTTTTACAGATGGCTGATAAAAAAACGAAGAAAATTTTAATAGTATTTACTGGTGGTACCTTTTCGATGAAAATCGATCAGAAATCTGGCGGCGTATCACCCTACTTTTCAGGCAATGAACTGATTCAGATGATACCTGAAGCATTCAAACTTGCTGAAATAGAAACGTATGATTTTGGAAAATATCCCGGTCCACATGTTACACCTGAACTGATGCTTCAGCTTTCGAAAAAAATAAGGGAGTTTTTATCAACTGGTAAATATGATGGAGTTATTGTAACCCACGGAACAGATACACTTGAAGAAACTGCTTACCTTCTAGACCTCACAATCAAAACAGCCACACCCATTGTGGTTATCGGCTCTATGAAAAACAGTTCTGAACCCGATTGGGACGGACCAAGAAACCTGCTCGACTCAATTCATATTTGTTTAAATGAAAACTCGAAGAATCTTGGTGTGCTTGTTTGTCTTCATGGTGAAATAAATGCTGCAAGCGAAGTAACAAAAATTTATTCGAATGCTGTTGATACATTTAAGAGTCTTGATTTTGGTTCGCTCGGGTTTGTTCAGCAGGAAAGAGTTGTTTACAACCGCCTGCCGCGGTTTTTGGAACACATCGATACGGAAAAATTAAATCCGAATGTAGATTTGCTTACAGTATATGCAGGCATGGATGAAAAGTTTTTTAAATTCTCAGCAGACAGTGGAGTTGATGGTCTGGTTATACAAGCGCTGGGAATTGGCAATGTTCCGCCGGCAGCATTTGAAGGAATTAAATATGTTGTTGAAAAAAAGATTCCGGTCGTATTGGTTTCACGGTGTCCGGCAGGCGAGACTGGCAATATATATAGTTATCCCGGTGCCGGAAAACATCTTCATAATCTCGGGATTATATTCACCGATTTTCTGAACGGTCAGAAAGCCAGGATAAAGCTGATTCTTGCACTTGGAAAGACAAAAAACATTGAAGAGCTGAGAAGGATTTTTTAATCAGTGTAATATTAATTAGTAACCAACTCTTCCAGATCAACTTTATGAACGCCATTGATTTCTCTTCCGAGAAATAATTCCGCGACTTCTCTGAATTTAGTTGGAATGTCACTTACGAAAAATTCAAGGACTCCGGGCAGCCCGGAATCATTCAACATACCTAGTTGGGTTAAATCTCTATTTATTATTTCTGCAGAAGCTACGCCGGAATCAATTAAACTTACTTTTTCTCCGATTACTTTTTGAATAACTTTTGAAAGAATGGGATAGTGAGTGCATCCAAGAATTAAAGTATCAATTTTTATTTCGCGAAGTTCTTTCAGGTACTCTTCAGCAATTTTAAAAGTTGCTTCGTGATCAATCCATCCTTCTTCTGCAAGAGGAACAAATAGGGGGCAGGGTGTTTCATATACGTTAACAGAAGGATTTATTTTTTTTAATTCATTTGAATATGCTTTATTGCTGACGGTTGCCCTGGTTCCAATCACACCAATTTTTTTGTTTGATGACTTTTCTAATGCCATTTTTGCACCGGGCTCGATCATCCCGATAATCGGAACGTCAAACATCTTTTTTAATTCAGGTATTGCAACTGAGGAAACAGTATTGCAGGCTACTACTATCGCTTTAACATTCTTGCTAAGCATAAATCTGGTATCCTGGATTGCATATTCTGTTACAGTTGCGTTTGATTTGGAACCGTAAGGCACACGGGCTGTGTCTCCGAAGTAAATTATGTTTTCATTAGGTAAAGTTGATGACAATCGTTTTACAACTGTTAAGCCGCCGATCCCCGAATCGAAGACACCGATTGGTTTTTGTTTTTCCTCTTTAGTCAAAATTTATTCCTATAATATTTTTGTAATTACTGAAGTTAATTCGGATTTGATAAACTCATAGTCATTCTGTGAAATTTTTTTTCCATTGTCACCAAGGACGTAAAATGAATCCACAATGTCATCACCTTTCGTTGATATTTTCGCAAAATAAATATTCAATCCGAGTTCATTCATTTTATTGGTAACGTGATAAAGGAATCCGAGCCTGTCGGGGGAAAACACATCGATAATGGTAAACTTATCATGTTTCTCAAATGCAATTTTAATCTGCCCGGTTCTTTTAAATAGCTTGCTTTCAATCCTCCACCATTTTGATTTTAAAGATTCCATTTCCCTGCCAAGTCTTAAATGACCTTTCAGGACTTTGTTCAAATCGATTTCAATTTTTTCATACCTGTTCGCTTCAATTTTTTTGTGAGTCCGGAAATCTGTTACGTTAAACGTATCAATTGCTATTCCATCTCTCCGTGTGAAAATTTTCGCATCGTGAATGTTAACGTCATTTATAGCCAGCACTCCGCAGATTTTAGAAAGCAGAGATGAAAAATCCTTTGTGATAATAGTGATGTTGGTAAAGCCTTCAAGCTCTGTAAACAGGACCGATACGGCTGATCCTTTATTGATTGCTTCAACGTGTTTGGCAATCTCTTCAGCAGAAAACAGCTGATAGTATGAAAGGTCGCTGATTGAATCAATATGATCTTTGACATGCGATTCCGAAATTGAATCGGAATGTCTGCTGATATCTCCTGGAATAACAGAAGTGGTTGAATCAAGCAGATCTTCGCCTGAAATTTTATATTCGAGCATTGCCCTGCTTTTCCTGTAAAGTTCGGCAAGAAGTTCGCTTTTCCAGTTTGTCCAGACTGCAGGATTTACTGCTGACAAATCTGCATAAGTGAGCAGGTACAAAAGCTCCAGCTCTTTGACTGAATTAAATAAAGATGCAAAATTATTTAATGTTTCAGGATCAATTAAATTTCTTCTGAAGGCAGTTTGTTCCATAATTAAATGACTCCGGACTAAAAAACTAACCTGGCTGATTTCATCTTCACTGTAACCTAAACGATGCATAACCGATGAAGCCATTTCGGCACCTATAATTTCATGTCCGGCTAAATTGATTGGCTTGGCAATGTCATGAAAAATCAAAGCAAGGTATAAAATTTCTTTATCTGAAATTTTATTGAATATTTTTCCGAGTGAGTTAGTCTGGTTTTCAAGTTTTTCAACATTCCTAATTGCAATTAATGTATGTTCATCGGCAGTATAACAGTGATAAACACCGTGCTGTAAATAACCGTTCAGTTCAGCAAACTCGGGCATAAATGCTTCGAGTACCCCGAGTTCGTTCATCACAGATAAAGTTACCCCGACATTTTTCGGAAGTTTAAGAATTTCTCTGAAGAAAACAGAGGATTCACCGTCTCCCCATTTAAGGCTTTCAGCACTTTCAACCTTTTCTATAATTGCGCTTCTTAATCGTTCGTCAAATCTTGCCGAATGAAATGCCCTGTAATAAAACGCTCTTAAAATATCAGACAGAGTAAGGTTTGTTTCATGCCTCAATGAAATTACACGTCCGGTCAATTCAAAATCATCATCGAGAATAATTGCTAGTGAAGTCGGAATTGGTTTAATAATTTCATCAAGATATTTTTTAACCATCGATTTGGAAAAACGGTTGATGATAATCGCAGCTTTAAAGTAAATCCTCATAAAGTCAGCTAGTTCTGATCCGCTGAAACCTAACTTATCAGAAACTTTAACTTGAAGTGTGAACTCCAGCCTGTCGGTTTTCTGATCGGTATTAAGATGAAGTAAATTCCTGATGCCTAAAATAATTTTATAGCTTGCAAGTAATCTTCTGCTCTCAGCGGGAGATATAATTTTATTGTCAATTAATAATCTCAGGAATGCTTCAGTCTGCGTAATTTCATGCTGCTTATGGAATAATGTCTTTTCAATGATTATATAAATCCATTCGATAGTTTGAAGGTCTCTTAATCCTCCGGCAGAAAGCTTAACATTAGGTTCCAGAACTTTTGGTGAATCACCGTATTTAGTGTATCTGTTTTCAATATCGTCAATCATCCTGTTTAATAAATCTAATTTTATGCTGTCAGTCAATGTTCCGATAAGTTCCTCATTCCACCTGCTGTAAACTGATTCGGAGCCAAGCATGAAACGGGTTTCAAAAAATTGAGTGAAGGTATGAAGATCATCCGGAAGATATTTTTGAATGTCGGAAAAATCCCTGATTGTGTGAGATACTTCCAGCCCGCTGTCCCAGAGTAAGGTTATAAAATCTGAAATGTCTTTTTCGTTGCTCTCGATGTTTTCATTAATAAAAATCAGATCAACATCAGAATAAGGTGATAGTTCCCTCCTGCTGAAGCTTCCGGCCGAAGCGAGTGCAAAATTAAATTTCTTAGTACCGGCAAGTTCCCTGATAGTTTCTTCGATTAAAAAACTATAATCCTTACTGAACTTAAGAGGATCAATCTGCTTTGAATGTTCCTGGAAAAGTTTTTCTCTTCCTGCCAGGAAATTTTCTTTTACTTCTATGGTAGAGTTCATTTAATGATTCTGTTACGGATTAGATCAAAACGATTCCTTTTGTTTAAATTCTTTACTTAAGTATTCAGCTTCAATGACTGAAGAAATACCTCCGCGAACGTTGAAATCAGCAGTGACCAGCATATATCTTGGGTTGCAAACTATAACAAGGTCGTCGAGAATTTTATTTGTTACACTTTCAAAAAAAATCCCTTCACTCCTGTACGAATTTAAATATAACTTTAGTGATTTTAATTCAATACAAAGTTTGTCTGGAATGTACTCCACAATAATTGTTGCAAAATCCGGCTGCCCGGTTTTGGGACAAAGAGAAGTAAATTCAGGTGCTGTGTGAATAATGTTGTAGTCCCTGTCCGGGTATTGGTTCTCAAATGTTTCCAGGAGTTTTATTTTTTTGCTCATATTCCCTCATATGTTATTTCCGAGTCATTCCCACGAAAGTGGGAATCCAACTTTTGCAATTGATTGAGTATTGATCAGGTCAATAAACTTAAATTAAAATTTATCAGAAAGAATTTCAAAGTTCCTGATATTTTGATTAGGCTAACTCTATGAATAAATCTTTCCAATCTGGATTCATTGATTCTATTAAGTCAATTTTCCATTGTCTTTTCCATTTTTTCAGTCTCTTCTCTCTGGTTATTGCACTTTGTACATCATTCGTCATTTCAAAATAAATTGATTGATATTATACTTCTTGGTAAATCCAGCAATAAGACTATTTTTGTGCTCGTAAACTCCTCTTCTTAAATCATTAGTCATCCCGATATAGAGTGTCCCGTTTTTTCTTGCTGGATAATATATATACATAATATTGTTTCATCCGATTTTCTTAAGGATATGGATTCCTGCTTTCGCAGGAATGACAACTCTTATTTCATATTCAAGTAATCCGGTTTTACCTTGTACGGAATCGGGTCCTCAATCCCTGCCTGCTGAAATCCTCTGAGCCGATATGCACAGCTGTCGCAAACTCCGCAGGCTTCATCTTCATTTTGATAGCAGGACCAGGTTAAATAAAGTGGTGCACCGAGTTCAATTCCCTTTTTTATTATTTCAGATTTTGATAAATGAATTACCGGTGTTTCGAGTTTAATTTTCGTTTCAGGTTTTGTTCCGAACTCAATCATATTTTCAAATGCTTTGAAAAATTCCGGTCTGCAATCGGGATAACCGGTTGCATCTTCAAACACAGCACCTATAAAAACCGCATTCGCATTTAAAACTTCAGTCCAGCTTACACAGGCAGAAAGAATATTCGCATTCCTGAACGGCACGTATGAAGTCGGAATATTCTTATTGCTCAGATCAGCTTTGGCGACCTTTATGTTTTCATCCGTTAATGAGGAACCACCTATGGTTTTAAATTGAGGGAAATCTATAATCAATTTTTTATCAACTTTGTAATAACCGGCAATATCATTAAATGCTTTTAGTTCACGGTTTTCAGTTCTCTGCCCATAATTAAAATGGGCCAAAGCAAGCTCGTAATTTTTATTTGCAATTGCAGTCGTAACACAGCTATCCAGACCTCCACTTACGGCAACAACAGCAATATTTTTTCCTCTACTATTCATTCATTTCAGGAACTTAAAATTCAATCAGCAAAATACTTATTTTGGAGGAAAGAGGGGAATGATAATAATAACAGCAGTTTGAATTTTTGATGTCCATTAATGCTTTTAGTAATTTCGTTCTGTAATATTTAATAATTCCTATTCAGAGGTTTAAATGCACAGAAAAATAATTGCGGGAAACTGGAAAATGAATAACGATATTAATGAATCTCAAAAGCTTGTGTCGGGTATTATTAATGGTTTGGGAAATGATAAACATTGTGATGTGATACTGTGTCCGCCGTTCACATCTTTATCTGAAGTGAATTCATTAATTAAAAATACACAAATCAAACTCGGTGCACAGAATATGTTTTATGAAGACAACGGTGCATTTACCGGTGAAGTTTCTGCTTCAATGCTTAAATCAGTTGGCTGTGAATATGTTATTCTCGGTCATTCAGAAAGAAGAACTATTTTTGGCGAAACCGATGAAGTAATCAATAAAAAAATTAAGAAAGCAATTCAAAGCGGATTAAAAGTTATTTTTTGTATTGGCGAATCTCTTCCCCAGAGAGAAAAAGGAACCACTAACGATGTTGTAAGAATTCAAATCTTAAAAGGATTAGAAAGAATTACTTCAGAAGAAATGAAATCTGTGATCATTGCCTATGAACCCATCTGGGCAATTGGTACAGGTAAGACTGCAACGCCTGATCAGGCACAGGAAGTTCATGCATTTATCCGGGATTTGATTTCAGAATTGTATTCAGAAAAAATTGCTGATGAGTTAGTCATTCAATATGGCGGAAGTGTAAAAGCAGATAATGCAGGAGAATTACTTTCGCAGAGAGATATTGATGGTGCATTAGTCGGCGGTGCCTGCCTTAAAGCTGATACATTTTTGAGTATAATTGCAGTCGCTTAAAAAATTATTTATTGCAAAAATTGTCAGACTAAAGTTACCAAATGTCCTTTATATCAGGGCAATTACATTGCTTTCCCTTCGTTTCGTTAGTATATTTGAAGGAATTTTAGACAAAAAGAAAGTTTTTCTTCCCGGATGGTGATTCTAAACAGTAAGTCATTCTTTATAATCCTCGTTTTTCTTCTATTTCAAAATAGTTTTGGGCAGGTTGTCTTCAGAAAAATTCTGGATTACAAAATCCGAACTTCTGATAATTTATTTTTTGATATAACCGAAACCCGTTCAATTATTCCCCTTAACGGATCTTGGAATGTTTACCCTGCAAATGATAAAAATGCACCTAAAGTTACTGTTGGTGTTCCATCAATTTTTGAAGGCAATGGGGAATTTATTTTTGAAAAAAATTTCAAACTTACACCGAACCAGGTCAGCAATAACACGTTCAAGCTTTTTATTTTAGGGCTAAACTACATTGCCGATATTTCAATTAATAATATCATCATTTACAGGCACAGCGGTGGTGAATATCCAATTGAAGTTGATCTTCCCAGGGACATTTTAAAGTACGACGCTGATAACCTGCTTTCAATCAAACTTGTTTACAAGCTTAACTCGGAAGATACCATCCCTTTAAAGCAAAGATTTTTATTTCCGCAAAACTTTGGCGGAATAATGAGTGATGTATACATTCACCTTAAACCTAATGTTGCCGTTATAAAGGAATCAGTAAAAGCAAGCCTGAACTTTAAAAAGAAAGAAGCTGTTATAGATGTCATTTCAATAATAAGAAATAACGAATTTAAAGCACCGCCGGATTCACTTGCTCATTATGAGGATTTTCATTTCAGAGTTTCAGTTATTGATCAGCTAGGACAGGTCATTAAACAATCGCAGGATATCAAAATAAATCTTGGTAGAAATAAAGAACAGAAAATCACCCAATCAATAAAAATTGATAAGCCTGAGGTTTGGTCACAGGAAGCGCCAAATTCATATTTAGTCAGTAACGAATTATGGCGTGGTGAAGAGTTGATTGATGTGACGTATAATTCAGTTTCATTGTATTCATTCCAAATAACAAAAGACTCGGTAAGTTTTAACGACGGTGATTTCCAACTTAAAGGAGTCACATACATTCCATCAAATACAATTTACGGTAAGATGCTACCTTATGAATTGATGGAAAAAGACATTTCATTAATAAAAGAAACCGGTTTTAATTGTGTGAGATTTGCAAGAGGTGTACCGCATCCATACTACCTGAGACTTTGTGAGCAATATGGTTTGTTGGCATTTATTGAACTGCCTGTCGGGATTGTTCCTTCAGGTGTATCGCAGAATCAGAATTTCTTTTTAAGATGTAAAGATTTTCTTTCAAATTATCTTTCCTATTATGAAAAGTATAGTTCTTTAGCAGTAATTGGTTTTGGGGGAACTTATTTGCCTCAGCTGGAATCCCACATATCTCTTCTGTCGAATCTTGCCGGGTATGTTAAAGAAAATTCCAACTATATCACCTTTGCGTCATTTGCAAATACAAATCTTACACTGGTTGAAAACCTGGATTTGTATGGAATCGAGTTGTTCGATCAAAAGATTTCAGACATCAGCAGTGAAATAGTCAGATTGCAAAACGATTTTGGAGCTGGCAGGGTAATGATATCCGAGTCCACTTACCCGGTTTCAATCGGCAACACCGATGGATATGTAAATGATTATTCTTATGAAGCACAGGCAAAATATTTTGAAGACTTGCTGGATTTTGCTAACAATGAAAAATTATCCGGATATTTTATTAATACTTTCATTGATTACAGAGGTGATTATTCTTCATTGGTCTCCGGTTACAATCCTTTTAATTTATATAATATCGGGATCATCGGAGAAGATAGAAGCACAAACAGGCTTTCATATAAAGTTGTATTTGCCAAGCTGAATAACATGGAAAGAGTAACGATTCCAATTGGCAGCAAAAAAGATGACGCACCGATGATCTTTATTATTTTCGGACTTTTCCTTGCACTTGTGATGGGAGGATTGGTTAACTCCGGTAAAAAATTCAGAGAA
>DATDOL010000098.1:0-2783 GCA_035293265.1 Ignavibacteriaceae bacterium
ACAGAACCCCGGCTGTAATAATTATTCCGCTGACTATCATCAATATCGATATCGATTCACTTAAGAAAAACCATGCGGCAACAACGGTAACTATAGGTTCAAAGTAAAGAAATGCACCGACTCTTGCCGACTCTAAATCCCTCAATGCCTGCGCCCATATTACATAAGCAACGCCGGAACAAAGCAACCCAAGAAATAAAATAGAGATCCATCCAACTGTGGAAAGATGAATGACAGAATTAACTGAGCTTTCATTAATATTAAATGGTATGATTATGATTGCCATCATTAAAAAGAGATAAAGAATAGTCATGAGCGGAGAATATGATAAGCTGATTTTTTTATTCACCATCGAATAAACCCCCCAGGTAAAAGCACTGCCAAGAACCATAAGGTCACCTTTATTTTCGATCAGGCTTATATTTTTAAAATCTCCTTTCCCAATTAATAATAGGACACCGAACATGGCAATTAAGATTCCGGCAGCTTGTACTATCTTAATTTTTTCCTTAAAGAATATTGCGGCCTGTATGGCCATAAAAATTGGAGCGGTTCCGATTATCCATCCTGTGTTTGATGCAGTTGTAAATTTCAAACCGGTTACCTGTATCCACAAATGAAATACAGCAATTAATGCCAGTATTAGAATATAGCCGTGACTTTTTAGCTTTATAGAAAACTTGTTCCTGGTTAAAACAGCTAAGATGGTTAAGAGCAAAGAGCCGAGAATCAGGCGTAATGAAATTATTGTTTCCGGTGTGAGTTCGCTAAGCAAAGTTTTTGTTGCGATGAATGATGTTCCCCAGAAAATTATTGCAATCATTATAAGTGAATAGCGGGAAAGTTTTGATTTAAACACGTGGCGAGAGAGTTTAGTTAATAATTATTCTGACATAATTGAATGATGCGAACCTCAGTTTGATTTTTCGGTTTTGCGGGCAGAGCTGTACTTATCTAGATCATAATGTATTTCTCTCTCCGGCATTTCGACTTTGACAATTTCAACCTTTGCATCTATAAAAAATTTTGTTGCAAGCGTATCATGATAATCGGAAAAAACAACAACGCGAACAATTCCTGCTGCAAGAAGTGCTTTAGCACATGTTGTGCACGACATATTTGTTACATAAGCAGTCGCCCCTTTAATATTAACGCCGTGAGTTGTTGCCTGCACGAGTGCATTTATCTCTGCATGGTTTGTTCTCACACAATGGTTATCAACAATCAGGCAGCCGATATCATCACAATGGGGCTGACCGGGAAGTGAACCATTATAACCGGTTGACAGCACAAATCTGTCTTTAACCAGCACACACCCGCAGTGCATCCTCGGGCAGGTTGCTCTTTCTGAGGCAAGCATTGCTAATTTTAAAAAATATTTGTCCCACGAAGGTCTTCCGTTAAAATGCATTAATATAAAATCTTATTATTGAATTGATTTGGATTTATAAAGTGAAAGTTAAGGTATTTTTTATTATTTCAATAGGGCGGTTGGGTATGTTAATCTACCAAAATGAATTGCTTCAATTTATTGTGATATCTTTATTCAACATAAATTATATCAGTGAGTACTTCCCTGCTTAAGAAGACTTTCTTTCATAAAAATATGAACCGCATCTTTTGCTGAAGATTTAAATGTAATGAATACATCAACGCCCAGCTTCTTTAATTTGAGGAAGTGATTCCTGTCCATGCCTCTTGAGATGATTGTCTCACAGTCTTTTAAATTTTTTTGTTGAACATCTCGACTGGCTTTGATAAGCTCGGATGATTTGATTCCTGTTTCACCGATCTCATATACCAGGTACCCCTTTGGCCGTGTAAAGGGAGAATTGATTGTAATGCCGTCATTTGATTCGATTGCAACTTTCATTTTGGTTCCCTCCTTATTAGTAGTTCCTTGCTTAATTCATCAATTTATTTGTTTAAAAATACTCTCCGTATTTTCGGTCTGGATTTTTTTGCAAACCTTTTATGTCTTGCCGACTTATGAACTTTAAAGCTCCTGCAAACCGGACATTGAGCGGGGGACTTATCATATAATTCGATTTCCCAATAATATTCACAGGTATCACACTGATATTTTTTCTTTGTAACCATTAATTTTTCTTCCATAAAAATGGTTATCGAAGCCCGGGTCCATGAGAATATTGCAAGGTGTCGGTCTTGAGAAGTTTGCCCGGCTTATATATGCGAGATGGTTAACAATATAAAAAAATAAAGATGAAAGTCAATATAAAAATTGGTGAGCGGTTGCTTTATTTATAGCAAAGATAAAAAATTGCTAATGCTGTATTGTTAACAAAACTAATCTGATTCGTTTTCAATAACTATTTTTTTTAATGTCTCAATCCACATTGGGTGATCATTTAAGCTTTCCACGAGCTGTATTTTTTCTCCGCCATACTGAACGAATAAATCCTGGTACTCTATCCCAATTTCAACGGTGGTTTCAAGACAATCTGCAACAAATGCGGGGCTGAATACCAACAACCGTTTTGCTCCTTTCTTTGCCTGGTCAATAATTACTTTATCTGTGAATGGTTCCAGCCAATCTTTATCAAGTCTTGATTGAAAACATACTGTATGTTTTTCTTTTGAAATATAAAGTTTGGTGGCAAGGAGTCTGGTGGTTGCATAGCAAGCCGCTTTGTAACAATACTTGTTTTCTGTTGTGATTTCGGTTTCGCAATTATGTTCTTCACAAAGTCTTCCGTCGCCGTAAACTTTATCAACCTGTCGTACAGGCAACCCGTGATAGCTAAACAGCACATGGTCATAAT
>DATDOL010000099.1:0-7439 GCA_035293265.1 Ignavibacteriaceae bacterium
TAATTCGAATATTACAACTTCAGGTCAGGGTAATGAATCATTAGGTGACGGCAGCTTTGGATTTGATATTGATTGGGGCGGTAAAGGTACACGTAAAATTTATAGTTTTGTTCTTCCTAATTATCCTGACGGAGTAAAAAAAGAAGTTAATATAAAACTGCAATTCACAATTTTACCTGATGGAACAGTTGGAACAATTATTCCAAAGATAAAAGCCGATACAAGGTTAGAAAATGCTGCAATAAATTCACTAAGACAATGGCGGTTTGAAGCATTAAGTTCGAATCAAAAGCAGGGCGAGCAAACGGCAATTATTGTATTTCCTTACCGCCTTCAGTAACAGTTTCTTTGTAGTAAAATTTGTAGAAGAAAAATTCGATTACTGTCAGAAGTGATAACGAAAAAGTATCTCTGTCAAAGTACAACCCTAAGCCCTCAGGTTCCAATACAATTTTTACGAAAATTCCTGTAAGCGACCAGCCAACAGCAAATAATATTGCTATAAGTGCAATGTTTAAGAATGCAGCAGACAAACTATCTTCCTGCCATTTTTTTGTAAAAATGATTATTGCAAATAGGAAATGGATTGCAAAAATAAATGCTGTAATCATTTAAGTTTTTCTTTTATTGATCACCGCAACTCCCAGTGCTCCGCCAAGAAATCCAAATACGCTGTGGGTGAGCAAATTACTTATAGTGATCATAACAGCATACAAAATTGAAAAGCCTGAAGATTTAATTTCAGTTGCCATACTTTCCATTAATTTCATTGACTCCTCAACCAATGTTCCAAGATTCCAGCTTTTAATAATCTCTTTTGATTCGGGAAGGCTGCTAATAAAATCATTTGTTCTTGTCAGATAGGTTACCATTATGTCGAACAGACTTGTAAATAAGGCAGCAAAGATTCCCGTTAATAAACCGATCATTAAACCTGTGCCTGTTGGGATTTTGAGAACATCCTGTGTAGTTTTTTTGTTCAGATATATTGCAATTATTGCTGAAAGAGGAACTACAAGGCAGCAAGCAATATTTCTTATTCCCGGAATTGTAGAGATCACAGCAGCACCAAATCCACAGATCAGCGCAGGAGTATATTTATGAGCCATTGGTTTGTTTTAACAGGTTTGAAGTAAAAAATTTTTCCAAAATTTCTAAAGTGTAAATATATAAAATTACTCCGAATATGATGCCAGTTGTGATTGATATTCCCCTGGAATAATTATACACTCCCAGACTTGTGAAGATAACATCAAGTAAAAGAAGAACTGAGACTGATACCAGAGGCAAAAGGTTTTGAAAATATAAATTGTAGATGAAGATGAGGATTATTGAGCTAAACAACGCACCGAAATAAATTCCCGTGCATCTTGCACAAACTAAAAATTTAGTTCCATCGACGGAAATACTTTTCATATCATTTTGATGACAAACTAATGAGTAATTATAATTCAGGAGTTTTAACAGCAATAAATTATGATTGATTCCAGGCAGCAAGTATGGTGATATGATTCCCAAACACCAGAGAAAAATTACAATCGAAACTATAATCCTTAATGAATAATTTTTCTTTAGATTTTTATTTGAATCAGCAACTTTTAAGAGTGATTTTGTCAGGGACAATTTAATGAGTCCGATTAAAAATCAGGATGTTCTTTTTTGTCAGCACATATAATTTATCATTGAACACCAGGCTCGAAACGATTCCTATTGAGTCTTCATATCCTTCCAGAATAACTTTACTAAGATTTAGTTCCGGTAATTTTAAATTTGCTATAAAGATTTTTTCTGTTGTATTCACAGTCAGCCAATTAAATAAAATTCTGATTCCTTCAAACTTTTCGGTTCCCTCGGCTCTGCCAAGGCTATTGCCGTACTGGTCGAAAATTAATATTTTATTTTTATCAACAACGTAAATATTATTCAGCATTGAAACAGCCAGCTGATTCGGATTTTCAAGTGCATAGTTTCCATAATCATAACCGCCAAAATTCTGTATGAAATTTCCGAATATGTCGAATTTAATTATTCTCGAATTTTCAGAATCGAGGATGAAGACATCGCCCTGGTTCGACATAACAGCACTCAATGGATATCCGAATCTTTCTTCTTCATTGTCATTATTTCTAGTGAATATTGCGAATATAAAGTTGAGATTTTTATCAAACCTTTGTATCCGGTGATTATTTTTATCCACAACAAATATTTTTAGAGCATCGGCATAAATATCTACCGGCGAATCAAATGCACTTGGTGACCAGCCGTATCCTCCAATATTACGAATAACATTTCCAAGTGTATCAAGTGCTATCACTTCATCAGTTTCTATGTCGGTGACATAAACAAAACCTGAAGGGCTGATATAAAAGGAAGAAGCCTCTTCAAAATTTCCAATGGATGAAACATATTCAAACTTTTGTGCAGGAGTTAAAGGAGCAATTAAAAAAAGTATGATCAGAATTTTCTTGAATGTCATTCGAAAGAATATTTATTATTTAATTCAATATTACTTTTTAAAAACTATAAATAAAATATAGTAATTCTGCGGACCATATTATTTTTTATTAAACCCGAAATTACTTCGGAAGCGCATCTGGAATTAACATTTGCATACCCTGATATGCACTAATTTCATTGCATTTCCTTACACTGATATATATATTTGGCAGGCAAAATTGTCCCGTGGTGTAATTGGCAACACGTCTGACTCTGGATCAGAAGAGTCCAGGTTCGAACCCTGGCGGGACAACCAACAAATGGACAATGGATGATGTGAGATGTATGATGAGAATGATTTAACACATCTTCCATCAACCATCATCAATCAAATGTATTTACATGCGCGTTCGTCTAGTGGCTTAGGACATCGCCCTCTCAAGGCGGGGATCGCGGGTTCTCCCGAAGGGACTCCTTTGGAGGAATCCCGCAGTAACTGATAATTTCCATTCTAAAAATATGTACTATACTTACATCCTAAAAAGTTCAAAGGATCAGAGTTATTATTATGGATCGACAGAGAATATTGACAATAGAATGAATGCTCATAACTCAGGCAAAGTAAGATATACCAAAGGGCACATACCTTATCAATTGCATTATTATGAAACTTATAACACAAGGAAGGAAGCAATAGCTAGGGAGCGATTTTTTAAGACAATAGATGGATATCTCTGGTTAAAATCAAAAAAAATTATTTAGATGAAAGCATAACAAAATTAAATTATTCATTGAACTTATGATGCTATATTTTTATTTTAACAGAGAAATTATATAACAATAAAGGCGCGTTCGTCTAGTGGCTTAGGACATCGCCCTCTCAAGGCGGGGATCGCGGGTTCTCCCAAAGGGACTCCTTCGGAGGAATCCCTTACACGTTACAAAAAACTTACCTTATTTTTGAATGTTCTACACTTATATTTTAAGAAGTTTAAATGATAAAACAAATTATTACGGTTCTACAGAAGATCTGGAAGAAAGAATAATAATTCACAATTCAGGAAAAGTAAAATATACGAAAGGACATATACCTTATAAACTTCATTATTTTGAAACTTTTAGTACCAGGCGAGAAGCAATTGATCGAGAAAGATTTTTTAAGTCAATTGATGGTTTTAAATGGTTAAAATCAGAGGGAGTTATATAATCGTTTTTAATAATTGAACTTATAATTAGAACTGACTATTTTTGTTATAGAAATTAATTTTTATACAGGCGCGTTCGTCTAGTGGCTTAGGACATCGCCCTCTCAAGGCGGGGATCGCGGGTTCGAATCCCGCACGCGCTACAACGAACTCTTAAATTGCAACCAGAAATCCAACCAGAATTATTGATTAATTCTAACCAGGTTTGAATAAGTTGAAACTCTTCCATAGCTGCCTGAATCAGGGTTGACGGGATCAGTAATCATTATACTATCTGCAAGTATCTCTCTTCTTACCAATCCATGGCTTAAGCTGATAAAATCATTGAATTCAATATTATTGAAACCAGGCCAATCAACTTTTATTTCATAACAATTTATAGATTGACCGTTGAAGATTACGTTTACGATATTATCAACATACCTTTCACGATACCAAGGCACAATTAATTCTACCCATCGTTTATTAATGGCTAATGGATATGCAAGCGCTTTTCTGTGAGTCTCATAAATAATTGAATCAGAAATAATTTCAGGAGGAAGTGAAAAGAAATTTTGCTGGGGTGAACTTGTGATATCTTTTAATTCTTCAAAAGTTAAATAGTGTTTTCAATTAATTTTGGGAATAACCAGTTGCGATGGACCTGCATTTAAATATGCTAATGCTGTAAAACTGGTATCTGTGTTTGAGTACCAGTGATAATTTTTGAGTGCAGGTGTTGATAAATCATAAGTTTCAAATTTAATTAGATTTTTGTATAACCCTAACGTATCATTTGTTTTTATAATTTTAACTACAGTGTTACCCGGTTCAAGAGTTTCTGTACTTGAAATCTGACCTGTAGTATCGTAATATTCTATGATCGTTATAGTATTGTACTCCCATCTCATATTTAATTTTGTTGGATATTTTGTTCCGGCGATTGGCAGATCAATACCATGCCCCACTTCATTGCAGCCATTAAAAGTAATTAATACAGCCAGTGGAAGACTGAGAATGATTTTCATAAAGCTACCTTGATTTTACAAAGTAATAATAAAACAGTACGACATTAAGTACAATTCGTTTAATTATTTTCTTTTATTTTTATATTAGATTTAGAACAATTATTTACATTTATGAAACGATTCGAGAAACATATTTTTGTCTGTGAGAACAAAAGACCTGAGGGACATCCGAAAGGCTGCTGTGCAGAAAAGGGAAGCCTGGAAGTAAGAGAATTATTTAAAAAAAGGTTGAAGGAACTTGGATTAAATTCATCTGTTAGAGCAAACGCTGCCGGATGTCTTGATGCTTGTGAGTTTGGAATAACAGTTCTTGTCTATCCTGAGCAGATTTGGTATGGTGGAGTGACACTAAACGATGTTGAGGAAATTATTCAAAGTCACATTATTAATAATTATCCGGTTGAAAGATTAAAAATCAAAGATATGAAGTTTAATAAGGATGCAATTAAAGACAATTAAAAATAGCGCAATAAAAGTTTTTGAATTATTAAGAAAGGAATATGCTGCAGTTCAACCAGCATTGGAGTACAACAATGCATTTCAACTACTGATCTCAACAATTCTCTCCGCTCAATGTACTGATGCGAGAGTAAATATTGTTACAAAATCACTTTTCAAAAAATATAAAAGGCCTGAAGACTATCTTAAAGTATCTCATGAAGAACTGGAGAAAGATATTTTCTCCACTGGTTTCTACAGGCAGAAAGCAAATAGTATAAAGAAATGCTGCTCAATGCTAATTGAAAAATACGATGGAAAAGTTCCTGAAGATTTTGATTCACTTGTAACTCTGCCCGGAGTAGGAAGGAAAACTGCTTCCGTGGTTGCCGGCAATGCATTTGGTATTCCTGCAATCGCAGTTGATACGCACGTTATAAGATTATCAAACTTGCTCGGTTTTATCGATTCGGATAATCCTGAAAAAATTGAAGAAAGATTAAAAAAAATTCTTCCAGAGAAAGACTGGATTAATTCATCCCATTGGTTTGCAACACATGGCAGACTGGTTTGCATTGCACGAAAACCGAAATGCAGAATTTGTGTTCTCGACAAGTTGTGTCCATCTTTTAATCCTGAGAATTAAAATTTTAAATTAAAACGGAGATTTATTATGTCAGATGTAAGCAGAAACAGGGATTTTTGTTTTTCAATTCTAACAGAATATACCAAAAGCGAAAGTTTGATAAAGCATGCTTTGGCAGTTGAAACTTGTGTTAAAGCATACGCCATAAAATTTAATGAGGATGAAGAATATTGGGGGAATGTTGCATTACTTCATGATTTCGATTATGAAATGTATTCAACCGAAGAAGGTCATCCATTTAAGGGAAGTGAAATTCTGAAAGAAAAAGGATTTGATGATTCTTTCAGAAAAGCTATACTGTCTCATGCAGATTATTCCGGAGTCCCAAGAGAAACTTTATTGCAGAAAGTTTTGTTTGCATGTGATGAATTGGCTGGATTTATTACTGCGGTTACATATGTTCGTCCTTCAAGAACTGTGGATGAAGTTGAAGTTAAATCAGTAAGAAAAAAAATGAAGGATAAAGCATTTGCCCGGACAGTGAACCGGGAAGATATTGTTAAAGGTGCTGAAGCTTTGGGAATCTCACTTGATGAGCACATTGAGTTCTGCATAAATGCGATGAAAAATAATAAAATTAATCTAGGATTGTAGTGATTCTTAAAGAGGCGCCTAATTTTGTTCTCAAAGATCAGTCCGGAAAGGAATTTGAGCTTTATAAAAATCTTGACTCGAATGTGCTGCTTGTTTTCTATCCCAAAGATAGTTCCATGGTTTGCTCAAAGCAGCTGGCCGATTACAATAATAACCAGGATTTATTCAAAATGAATTTCATCAATCTAGTTGGGATAAACATTGAATCTTCAAATTCGCACAAATCCTTCTGCGATAAGCTTGGATTAAATTTCCCGGTTCTTTCAGATACGGATAAAAAGGTAAGCAAAAACTATGATGCCCTGACATTTTGGGGAGTTAATAAACGTAAGCTTGTATTGATAAATTCATCAAAAAATGTGGTTTTTGAAAAGAGTGTCTTCAACTTTCGTTACCCTTCAGTCGAGGAGATCATAAATATTGGAAAACAGTTGATTATAGCATAAATGACTTGACTGATAAGTAAATACTTCCATAAATTACCAGCAACTTAAAGGAAAAATTATTAGGATTTTGCTACATATTCTTTACTACGGAAAAATAACTAATTAATTAAATTTCGTTTTCACAAGAAATTTTCCTGAAACACTTAAGGATGATAAGCAAAATCTCAATATTCCTTTTCGGATTCTCTCTTATACTTTTCCCTCAAAGTGATTTCAAGATTTTATCATCAACTCCAAACTCTCTTTTAGTAGAATTTACACCTCAATACATAGATACTTCACAGGTGAAAATTGAAAATGAATTTTTCCGGATTATTGAATTTAAAAAAAGTTTCTTTCCTGATTCGGATGAGATTGGAATGCCTGCAATTCCTGAAAGCCATTTGCTTGTTGGAGTTCCGGCAGAATTTGGAAATTCCATCCAGGTAATCAATGCGGCTTATATCGAAAAATATGGAAAGATTAGACCAACACCGGATTATGTTAAAGATGGTGATATGTTCAGCGTTAAGTATTCAGTAAATCCTTCTTACAATAATTATACTGATTTTCCTGAACTTGCTGCTTTTGGTGATTTTGGAATTTTGAGAGGATTAAAAACCCAGACTATCAGAATACTTCCTGTTAAGTTTGATGCTTCTTCAAATAAAATCAGGTTATATACAAG
>DATDOL010000100.1:0-19041 GCA_035293265.1 Ignavibacteriaceae bacterium
TTATCAAACTGCTCTTCTGAAATTTGATATCTCTCAAGCAGTTTATCCCTTTTTTTTGTTATGTATAAAATATTTTTTCCTTCCCAGTTCCCGATTGATGAGATTGAAAAATATTCGCAGAAGAGTTCTGATTTTTCCCCAAGCAAATCATCAATTTCTTTCTTCTGCCAGACATAATACTTGCCCTCTTCTCCTTCAGAATCCGCGTCCAGCGAAGAATAAAACCCTCCCGATTTATCAGTCAATTCCCTATCAACAAATTCCAGGGTTTCAGAAACAATTTTTTTATACCATTCATCTTTAGTTACTTTAAATACATTTGAATAGAGACTAACCAGCTGTGCGTTGTCGTAAAGCATTTTTTCAAAATGAGGAACTTTCCATTCGTCATCAGTTGAGTAACGTGCAAAGCCGCCCCCAATGTGATCGTAAATTCCTCCTCTTGCGATATTATCCAGTGTAATTGTTATTGCTTTTAAAACTTCAGCCTGATTAGTATGATAATAATATTTCAATAGAAATTCATAAATATTCGGCATTGGAAATTTAGGTGCACCAACTGTTCCACCTTTAGCATAATCAATGTGGTTTATTAGTTGATTCACGGCGAGGGAAATGTTCTCTTTATTGAATGATACTATATTGCCATTTGATACCGGGATTTCCATACTTCCAAGGGCTTCTGTAAGTTTTCCAGCTTCCTGGTGGAATGTTTGGGGGTTTTTTTTATAGAGATCAGCAAAGTAATTTAAAATTTTCAGCCAGTCATCTTTTCTGAAATATGTTCCTGCAAAAACCGGTCGCCCATCCGGTAAAGCAACAACATTCAAAGGCCAGCCACCCCTTCCGGTTAAAAGGTACGCGGCATCCATATAAATCTGGTCAATATCCGGTCTTTCTTCCCTGTCAACCTTTATAGAAACATAAAACTCATTCATCGCCTGTGCAACTGAAGTATCCTCAAATGATTCATGTTCCATCACATGGCACCAGTGGCAGGAAGAGTAACCAATACTAATTATTAATAGTTTGTTTTCCAGTTTAGCCTTTGAAAGTGCTTCTTCTCCCCAAGGAAACCAATTTACAGGATTATGCGCGTGCTGCAATAAGTACGGGCTGGTTTGGTTACTTAAACTGTTTGTGAATTTATGTTCGCTCATTGATAAATTTTCCTGCGCCTTGCATCCACCAATCACAATAAGAGAGGCAATGATGATGAACAATAATTTTAGTGAAACTTTGTTCACGATTAATATTTATCCCAGTTATAATTTTAATTCCAGACCAATGGGGCAATGATCTGAACCCATCACATCAGGCAGGATAAAAGCTTTGTTTACATTCTTCATGAAATTTTCAGAAACAAAAAAGTAATCTATTCTCCAGCCAACATTTCTTTCACGTGCACGCGATTGCTGATCCCACCAGGTATATTGTTCAGGCTGATCATTGAACATTCTGAAAGTATCAACATAACCGTGTGAGAAAAACTTATCCATCCATTCTCTTTCAATTGGCAGGAAGCCGGATATTTTTTCATTTTCTTTGGGACGGGCAAGATCTATTTCTTTATGTGCAGTGTTAACATCGCCGCAGATAACAAGCTTCTTTCCTTTTTTTACGAGCTTATCTGCATAATCAAGAAATGCATCGTAAAAATCCATTTTGTATTTCAATCTTATATCGCTTGCTTTGCCATTGGGATAGTAAATGTTTATCAAAATAAAATCCGTGTACTCTGCTGACACAATTCTTCCTTCTTCATCAAACTTTGGAATACCAAATCCATGCTGAACTTTAACGGGTTCCTGTTTTGTATAGATTGCAACTCCGCTGTAACCTTTTTTGACTATTGATGAAGAAAAATAAGATTTGTATTTGTTTATGTTGATTAAATCTTCAGTTAGTTGGTCCGGATGTGCTTTTGTTTCCTGCAGGCAAAGAATATCAGGATTTTCCTTTTTGAACCAATCCACAAAACCTTTTTTATATGAAGCGCGGATTCCGTTGACATTCCAGGAGAGAAGAACAAGTTTTTTCATATTTACTACCTCGGGATTCTTATTGAAATTCCGGTACCAAAATACCAAACTTTAGAATTATTGAACAATCCACTGGCACCGGAAATATCTAATTGAAGATTTCTTCAGAATTTCTGTTTTAAAAATAGCTTGCAAAACCGAACTGAAATCCTGCTGTATGAATTGTCGGATTACCAATTGCGTCAACCGTCCAGTGTCTTCTATAATTTGCTTTAATAACTGTGTTTGGAACCGGACGAAAACTTAAACCAAAGACTATAGCAGTAATTTCATCTCTGATTTCCTGACCAGTAACTACAAAAGTTCCAATGTTAAAATCAACGTATTCGAACCTAAAAACTGAATTAAAAACCGCGTCATTAAATAAAAATAAAGGACCTTTATAAACGGGGTAAACCATCTCAATGAAAGTACCCCACTGCTGCTCACCATAAATTTCAGATATGTTTTCAGGAACATCTACCATACTGTAGGCAGTTTCGCCTTGCAGCGAAGCATCAAAAAATTTTGTAAAAAAATCGAGGGCTGCAATAGATACATTGCGTTTCTCATCAACTTCAACGCCTTCCACACGGTAAGAATTATAAACACCGTGGTATAATGATAATCCTAATTCAGACGCTGACATCTGCAATGCTATTCTTCCCGAATAAGAAGGAAGTCCATTATTATCTTCTGCAAATGCTTCTTCACTCTTCCCATCAGGGATAAATGTTCTACCATCAGAATTTAAAATTATTCCGTCGCCAAGTCCATTTGTCAAATAACCAGAATAAGTAAGTGAAAGATCTCCGCTTAATAAAAATCTTCCATGTGCACCAAATCCGACTTCTGAAAATGTAGTTGGAATTATCTCAGTTGAAACCAGGGGTCTATCTATTATATCCCATCTTGGTGAATCGTGGTTCTGATTAAACATACCAAGCGGGACAAGAATAATACCACTGCGAAGTACAAATTCAGGTACGAATTGAAAATCAATTTGAGCCATCTCTAGTGATATTTCCTCAGTTCCATGTTCAAATTCAAGCTCTGATAAAAATCTTAACCCCGGACCAAGAGAGGAGTAAAGAAAAATGTTGAAGCGTCGCAGTTCGAAAGATAAACCTTTACTAACTCCATCTTCAGAAAAGTAATTTGAGTTACCTTCAAAATAACCTCCGATAGCTGTTGATAAATTATTTATGTTAAGAATGAAAGGGCGGGTATAAATAGCATCCTGTGAAGGGGTTTTTACTTCAAGAGAATCTTGCTTCTCATCCTGGGCAGTTAATTGGAATGATAGAGCAACAGAAATTATTAACGTATAAAATTTTTTCATCACTAATTTTCTTTGATATGAATATAAATATTAATGCTATCGGTTGTGACATTGAATTTCATTAGATTATCTGCGGCCGGAGGTGAAATTACTTCGCCTGAATAAGAATATTCGCTTCCATGACACGGACAAGAAAGCCTGTCATAGTAAGCATCAACAATACAACCTTTATGTGTGCACCGTGTCAGCAGTGCAATGTATTTATCCTCACCTATGTTACGTAAATAAACCGGTGCAGGAAGGTTAGTTGTATTTATAAGTGCAAATTGATTTCCTTTGAACTCGCTTTTTGTAACAACAATTTTATTTTCATCTGTTGAATAGTTGAGATACTTTACGGACGCACAGCTTTCAAAAACTGTTGTACTGATTCCTCCTGCAACAATAAATGCAAGGCTTTTGATAAATTCTTTTCTATCTATCATTTTATAGAGACTCAAGAAATTTCTTAAGCTTTTCCCTATTGGATCCTGACAGATTGTAAAAATCACTTCTGCTTTTGGAAGCTTCGCCGCCGTGAAAGCTGATTGCTTCTTCAATTGTCTTCGCTCTGCCGTCATGAAGGAAAAAACTACTTCCGCCTTGTGAATTTCCACCAAGCCCCAGCCCCCACAATGGAGTGGTTCTCCACTCACTCGTTTTTGCACTGCCCTCAGTGTAGTAATCATCAAGCTCAGGACCCATATCATGAAGAAGCAAATCTGTGTAAGGATGAAATTCTTTTTGACTTAATGCCTCGATATCGGAAGGTCCAGTCACAAGATTTGGAATATGACAACTTGTACAATTAAGCTGATCAAAGATTAATTCTCCAGCTAAAATATCGGCATCGTTTTCGTTTCTTCTTGGTGGTGGTTTCAAAGTTCTAATGTAGAACTCCACACTCTTTACCACACTTGCGGAAAGTTCCGGGTCGGGTACTTCATCTCCTGTCCCAGGACCTATCATATAGTTGTATAAATCTTCCATTAAAAAATCCGATGTTATTCCTACGTCCTGAAGATATGCCTGGGCTACTTGTTGAAGAATTATTATCGCACCAGCTTTCCTTCCAAATCTCCCGATGTACTTTCCATTATTTGGAATATGAAATCCAGGCTTAGGTTGAAAATAATCCGGAGGATCAACATAATTAGGCACTCCCGAAATTCCATCACCATTCAAGTCATCCGGGTCGGCAAGTGTAAGGACAGCAGTATCAGTAACCGCCTCTATTAATCCTAAACCGGTAACAGCAGGAGGCATAAATACACTTATTCCTGTCGCTTCCGAATGTATTTCTTCAGGCGGATATCCTGATCTTGATCTTTGCTGAAGCTGAGGTCCGCCATATTCTTTCATCGGATCGAATGTTCCATCCGGTTTCATCTTTCCAAATCTTGTTAGTTGAATGAAGGGATGTCCCTTCCCGTCAGCAATGTGACAGTTCTCGCATGAGGTATTTACAAAAATTGGTCCTAAGCCATCTTCAACTCCAAATATCTTTCCAAACTGTTCATCGCCATGTAAATGAGCGGCGAGTTGAGATGGTGTTAAACCTTCAATAGGTTCGTTCAGAATTTCACTTGATTCCGGGGCGGTGGGCATGAATTCATCGCAGGAAATTATAATTATTGAAATTATAAAACCTGATACTAATATAAATATTAGTTTAAAAATACTTTTCTGCAAATAAAGTCTCATCATATTCATTTTACTCCACAAAACAATTGTTTGGATTATGAGGCAATCAGCCTCCAGACTTGTGTCACAAAAAATGTAACAACAAATCCCATAATAACAGGAAGCACTGTAGAGACTATGGTCCACTTTACACTTTTTGTTTCTTTATAAATTGTGTAAATGGTTGTTGAGCAAGGATTATGAAGCAAACTGAACAGCATTAAATTTATTCCTGTTAATAAAATCCAGCCACCGGAATGAAGGATTGAAGCCGTATCGGAAACTGAATCAAGCTCGAACATTACACCGCTTCCGGCTCCTAACCCAGCAAGACCAATGTTTGCAACAGTTAACATTAATACAGTGGGAATTACAATTTCATTTGCAGGAATAGCAATTATGTATGCAAGAAGAATCACTCCATTTAATCCAAAAATGAAAGCATATGGATTGATCCAGTTTATAAAATGATTTGCAATTGAAACTCCGTCAATATTAATATTTGACACAAGCCAGATAACAATTCCCGCCGGAACTGCAAAAACAATTGCCCGCCATAAAACAAAAATTGTTCTGTCAATCAGTGAAGTATAAAGTGTCTTTAATATTCTTGGCGGTCGGTATGGTGGTAGTTCAAGGCTGAATGCTGAAGCTTCTCCTTTTAACATGGTTTTTGATAAAGCCAAAGAAACAATTAAGCTGAGTGCTATTCCAAGAACGGCAATAAAGACAACAGCAGCCGCTGAAACTAATCCAGCCAGGTATGCAGGAACAGTTCCTCCAATGAAAATTGTAGCAATTAAAATTTGTGTCGGCCATCTTCCATTGCACAAAGAAAAGTTATTTGTGATGATCGCAAGCAATCTTTCTCTGGGTGAATCGATCACGCGAGTTGCAATTACTCCTGCTGCATTGCAGCCGAATCCCATAGCCATTGTAAGTGCCTGTTTACCATGAGCTCCAACGCGTTTGTAAAGCGGATCCATGTTGAACGCAACCCGAGGCAGATAACCAAAATCTTCAAGCAAAGTAAATACGGGAAAGAAAATTGCCATTGGCGGAAGCATAACACTTATGACCCACGCCATAGCAAGGTAAGCCCCATCAATTAAAACCCCATCTAACCAGAAAGGTAACCCGATTGATGCAGCAAATGCTTTTAATGCAGGATGAATTGTGTCAACTAAAAAAGAAGCAATCATTCCAGATGGAACATTAGCTCCCTCAATTGTTAACCAGAAAACCACCCCGAGGATTAAAAACATAATTGGAAAACCAAGATACTTGCTTGTAAGAATCCTGTCCAGGGTCCTGTCAAAACTAAATACTGGTTTTTTGTCAGGATATACAACTGCTTTATTAGCAATTACTGAAGCATTATCATAAATAGATTCGATCAAAGTATCGTGAAGATTTTCACCAACTTCCCAGCGAAGGTTGTTTGCTGTTGCAAGTATTGATTCACGTTTTACAGTGTTATTATTATTCATAATTTTATTTGAGTATTTATGTTGTTAGATAAATCAGTCTTGTGGTATTCAGAATGACTGAGTTAACTTACTTCTACTAATGTTTCTTCCTTTTTTAGATTACCAAGTTCACCGGAACGAATAGCATCAATTATACTCTGATCACCTTCCAGCAATCGTAATGCAACCCAGCGCGTATTTGGAAGATTAGGAAATTCTCCGGCTATTTCTCTGCTTAATTTTTCGACGGCAAAATTTAATTCTTTGGAAGACGTTTTTATCCTGTGTGGGTTGCAAATATATTTTCCTGCTGAAACTTCAAATATCATATTCAGTAGATCGTTCATTCCTTCTCCCTGCCTGGCGGCAGCAGGAATTACCGGTATACCGAGTTCTTTTGACAAAGTTCTTTCGTCAACTTGAATTCCGTTCCGTCTTACCTCATCGATTAAGTTAAGGCAGACAATTGCACGATCGGTTATTTCCAAAATCTGCAATACGAGATTTAAATTTCTTTCAACCCGCGTTGCATCAACAACGATCACAGTAACATCAGGCTGCCCGAATAAAATAAAATCACGCGCAACTTCTTCATCTGTGCTTGTTGATAAAAGTGAATATGTTCCGGGAAGATCAACGACTTTAAATTTCTTTTCACTGTATTCAAATCCACCTTCAGCACGGGTAACAGTTTTGCCGGGCCAGTTGCCAGTATGCTGCCTTAATCCCGTTAAATAGTTAAACACGGTGCTCTTACCAGTATTCGGATTTCCAGCAAGTGCAACCACAAAATCGAAGTTGCTCATGTTAATTCCCAGCTTCTTGAGATTACCGAGATTGTGAACCGGGCAGCTTGCGCAATTATTTAAATCTATTCCTGACATAAACTAATTTTCCTCATTCACTAAATAAATTTTATCTGTTTGATTTTTCCTGAGGGCAATGCTTGAACCACGAATACGGTATGCAACGGGATCGTCCCAGAATCCTTTCATTTCAACTTCCACTTCTGTTCCGGGAACAATACCGAGATCCATTAATCTCCTGCGCTGCTGACCTCTCAATGATTTTGCAATGCCTAGTACTTTTGCTTTTTCACCAATCTTTAATTCTGATAATGATCTGAATTTTCCTTCAATTGGCTTTTCAAATTTCAGCACTCCAACTGTTATACTTTTTGCAATCAATGGGGAAAGGATAGATTCTTCTCCATTTGCAATAAACTTAATTCTCTTATCGGATATCTCAAGCATCCTTACCTGCATTCCGGGATAAAGACCTTCGGCAACAATCTGACTGTATATTGCATGAGGTTCGTCTTCAACATGAATAATAGCTGCAAACTCACCCGGCTTCATCTCGGTTATAAGCTTCCCTCTTCTTTCAGGAATTTTTCCTGATGAAGATGGAATAGGATCGCCATGTGGATCAAACACCGGGTTACCGATTTGTGCAGCAAGTTGATCCGCTTGTTCAGGAGTTAGATGATGTTCAACTTCTTCAGCTTTCTGATGCCATTCCGTTTCCAGAACACTTGTTTCATCTGCAAGATATTTTTCCCACAATCGATGAACACGAATCACACGCAATGCATAAGATCTTCCTTCCGACGTAAGCAACAATGCATCGTGTAGTGCAGTTACCATCCCCATTGATTCCAGTCTCGAAATAATATCGGCAGCTTCATCTGCAGAAATAGAAAGGTTGCCCGCAATCCCTGTCAGCGTGCAGTTGATGTTATTGTATTCACAATTATATAAATACTTCAGAGCATCTTCAATAAGAACTTTTTTGCTTGCATAGTTTGATTTTTTCCATACCGCTATTATTCCCTTTTTAGGATTGAACAGAATAACGAAAAAAACCACGGCGATAATTCCGATAATTAAAAGTATTAATGGTTCATTCATATTTTATCTCACTAAACAATCTTTTCAACAAAAATATTTGAAGCAATGGCTTTGCTGATATTTACATCCTGGTTATTTATTGTAAGAAGCATTGAGCCGTCAAAGGCGAGTATATCTTTTATCAGAATTACTTTCCCGAGTTCAATGCCTATCTTAGAAATATAACTTAATAATCCCTGGTTAGTGTCGTTAACACGAATTACCTCTGCCTTATCACTTTTGGTCAGTTCTGAAATCGCAACGGCAATTTTGTGCTTTGGAAGTTTTCCTTTTCTGTCTGGAATCGGATAACCGTGCGGATCAGATTCCGGAAAATCAAGGTATTCTTCAATTTTATTTATCAACTCATCCGATGACGAATGTTCAAGCTTTTCAGCTTCATCATGAACTTTGTCCCAGGATATTCCAAGAACACGGTTAAGAAAAGTTTCCCAAATCCTGTGACGTCTCACCATATTTTTCGCATAGTTTTCGCCTTCAACAGTAAGCTTAATACCCTTGTACTTTTTATAATCAACTAGTCCATCTGTCGATAATTTGCGTAGCATATCAGTAACCGCTGCATTTGAAATTGCCAAAGTTTCAGCAATGAGGTTCGGTTTTATTTCACCATCCTCATCCCTGAATTTATAAATAGCACTTAGGTAATCTTCTTTTGAAATATTATTCATATTAAATTATTTTTCTCAGCGCTAATTTAGGTATGCTTAAAAATAAAGTCAAGGGACACTAAAAATATTTCACAAATATACTAAAGTCTAAATTAGTAAATTATTCAAAATTTTAAGAAAAGACAGGAATTCATTAATAATTGATACATTTATCCAATACATCAATCTGATACCTTCCTTAACTGTTGATGAATATGTAATAATTTGAAATCCTAATCTCAGAATCGTCCAAAAAAAATTCGTCTACAAATGCAAAAAAATATCATTTTTTAACTTCCCGGTTGAAAATGAAAATAATTTATTCTGGCATGACCGTTGACATTAACAACTCACCGCTGAAAATTCTCGTGATCTTATATGTAAGTTTTTTTAAGTCTGCCTTTTGGATATGATGGATGCAATTGCTAAAACTATTTCAAATTAAAATTGCAAATTGCCATAATATCGGAGGTAGTTATGAAAATCTTTTCATCATTGTTGATAGCAGCCGTTTTATTTCTTGCTGGCTGCGATACTGGTTTCGACCCGGTCTCTGAAACACAAAAAACAGAATTGCAAAAACCATCAGCCCCATCCATCGGATCAGGGAATTCTATAATAAACTATGAGTTAATTCCCTTACCAGCCCGGTCACCAATTTTTCTTGATAGTATTTTTACTATTACCAGGTCAATTGTTGGTGAACTTGGCGGACGACTTTTATTGGATAGAATATATATAAGTGATAAAGGGCAGCTTGTAACTATGCTTGTTGATTTAGTAATCCCGCCAAATGCATTTTCAGGCGAAAGAACAATAACATTAACTGTTGATAAAGGTTTTGCTGTTGTATACTGTTCTCCTTCAATGGATTTCCAGATACCTCTGAATCTCATTCAAACATTTACTGGCTTGGATTTGTCTGATTACCAGAGTGAGGATATTGATTTTGTATTCGTTCATAAAAATGGACGAATTGAAGAGGTAGAACGCACTTCAATAATCGTAATAAAGGCGCTTGGTATAGTTACGGTTCTAAATGCTAAATTAAATCACTTTTCAAGATATGGATGGGTTCGCAAAGGCGAATAGTTAGATTATTATCTTTGTACCGAAACATTTGAAACGAAAGCATCTTAGAATTTCCAAAAGTAATTCTCAAGATTTAAGAGAAGAATATTATTTGATTTATTAGTAATTAATTTTTTGTGAAAATGAGCGGAATTCCTTTATGAAAATAAATCCTTTCACTTAGCGATGTAACCCAAGTGAGAGGATTTCCGTTTTCTTCAAATTTTTCTTTGACATTCAGCTTGATTATGTGATGCCGTTCCTTCTGATCAATCACATTATTGCAAAAATCCTCAGGCGAGTAGCACTTTGAATCTTCAAGTTCAACCGATAAAGTTTTACTGCGCTTAATAAGCAATGATTTAGTAAACAGAAGTTCTTTATCTAAATCATCATAGGTAAGTTCAATTTCAAATTTTCTCACAGATCCAACCCTCCGTTTTAATTCGATCTGATTTTAATTGATTATAATATAATCATCAAAATTCTAATGGAAAAGAGAAATTTTAATTTAGTTAGATTTACTCCATAATATGCATTTTTTACAATATTTTAATTGTTTTTATCATCTTAATTCTGTCAGCACCAATCAAATGAGGAATTAAGATTCAATTCCTTTGCGTGATTTAATACCAGTCTGGTAGTAATGTTTTAATTCTTTCATCTCAGTAACAAGGTCCGCTTTTTCTATAAGATTATCTGGGCAGTATCTCCCGGTTAAAATTAATTCGATTTTATCCGGTTTTTGTTTCATAAAGGTGAGGATTTCCTCATCAGAAAAAAGTCCGAAATAAATTGACACACAAACTTCATCAAGAATAATTATATCAAATTTGCCGCTGAGCATTTTTAATTTAGCTTTAGCCAACCCGCGATGAGCATTGTCAATTTCAACTTTACCGGGAAGTTCTTTTTTATAGACAAAATCATCCCCACAAAATTGGTCGACCGTAATCCATTCACTTAAGTGTTTTAAGCTGTTCAGTTCGTTGTAAGGATATTCTTTCATAAATTGTGCAATGTAAGTCTTTAAACCAAACCCGGCAGCACGCACTGCCTGCCCGATTGCAGCAGTTGATTTACCTTTTCCATTGCCAGTATATATTTGTATAAAACCTTGATTTAGTTCACTCAATATTAATCCCTGGTATTATTTTAAAAATAATTTGTTTGTATAAATTTTAAATTAAAATTTAATTACTCCACTTTGTTTACGATTAATGAAGATGGAAACCAATCCATCTTCATTACTCTTTTCACCTGATTCAAATGCCTGGTATCATGATTGGATAATATTACTAAAGTGTCTCCTAAATTAATTCGCAATAACATATTTACCGACGAAACTAATTTTTATTTTTGATAGGTTTAACTTATTCATTTTTGAAACAAGTTTGCCTGTTTGCTTTTGCACTTCCAAAAAATCAGTAAATACATTCACAGTAAATCCAGAATAATGAGGTTCAAAAATTTTATACTTTTTTGGGGCACTGGGTTCAACCCCGGCTATTATCAAACTGCCAATAATCAAATGCTTGTATGGATATTCATCTTTTTCCTCTATAGTACTTTTTTCAACTGCATTTTTCATGTTGAGATTATATGCCTAATGGCTGGCTATTAAATGATTAAGACATTCACCAACACACCAAACACCAATCGATGGTTTCCAGTTTATTTGTTTTTCGCTAAGTAAATTGAGGTTTCAATTAACAAACGTCTCATTTTCAACGGAATTTTGAAGGAAATAATTTATTACTTCTTTCGTTGTTTCCATATTGCGATTGTGGTTAGAATTTCTTTAATTGATATGTAAAATAATGCTGATGTTACGATAATAAAGATTAATAACAATAATCACCAACAAAACTGGTTTTAAATATGGAATTTTTCGGATCGCTGACAGTGGCTGTGCTTGCTTCAATCTTTCTGGTTATTGTGGTTGGCGTTTACTTCTATCTTTATATGGAATAATAAAAAATCTCTCTAAACTTAAATCTTCAACGTAAACGTACCGCCAATGTCCTTCAACCCTATTTCTATTTTGTAATTCTTTCCTGGATCAACCAGCCAGTTTAATGGTTCTTCGATTGGTTCGCTTCCCTGCTTATATGTTTTTGTATTAATCGGAATAAAATATTTTGCGTTCATATGTTCCGATGCCATTACCAGGGCTTCCTCCGGATTAGCATGATTTTTTCTCCGGGATTGATAGGCACCGATTGGCATAATTACAATATCAATATTTTCATTTTGAAGTGGTTTAAATAATTCGTTATATGCCGTGTCGTCTCCAAATAGAATCTTTCTCCCGTTTTTTTTAATCAGAACTACATTATAACTTCTTCTCATTTCCATGTAACCTTTTGAGCGATCCCATTCTCAGGGATATCTCCAGCCGAAATGTTTAACTTCGAGTGCACAGAATTTAATTTCCTGTAAAAGTATTTCTTCACCTCAATCAATTTCCTCAAGTCATTTCCAATCTAGATTTTCAATAACATCTTTTGTATTACATGCCGTTATGCAATCAATTTCATATACAAAATTGTAAGCTATTTCGCTCAGTGTTGCATAATCCATATGATCCATGTGAGCATGAGAAATAATTACAACATCGGGTTTGGGAATTTCTGAAATTTCAAGCGCTGGATATGTATATCTTTCCGGTCCAAATGTCAGTCCAAGAAAATTAACTCCAACCTGTGCCAGCATTGCAGGATCAGTCAGGATTACTTTACCGTAAAAATTAATTAATATAGTAGAATGACCAATCCATGCAATATTAATCTCTTCAGTTTTCCATACTGAAGGATTTGGTTTAAACTTTGGAACCTGTGGTTCTTTCTTTCCAATTATAGTGTTCCGGCTTAAAATAATTTCTGGAAAAACAAGAGAAGTAGGAACAGCGAGCATTCCGAATTTAATAAATCTTTTTCTATTCAAAATAATCCTGAGTGACTTAATCGTTTTTTGCAGTCTTAAATATAATTATTCAGGCTCAATTACAATGAAAAAATTGCTTCTTAAAAAAAGAAAAATTAGTTTACTATAGAATAAAAACGGGAATGTAGAATGTCCTTCTTAGATATTGTAATCTTACTTGTAATCGCTGGATTAACCGGCTCAATTGCCAGATCATTAGTGGGATTTGACAAAGGCGGCTGTTTACTTTCAGTCGCAGTTGGATTCATTGGTGCTTTGATTGGAACATGGTTGGCAAGAGAACTCAATTTCCCGGATATTTATTCTTTCGAAATCCGAGGGATTACCTATCCTGTTGTCTGGTCTTTAATCGGAGCTGTATTATTCACAGCACTACTAAGTTTAATCTCGCCCAAAAAACAAAAGTAACATTTTGAAGTTTACAAAAATTGTTTTGTTAATTATGTCTGAAGATCATATGAATACATATCTCTTGTGGAATGAATAAAAAGCAAACAGCTTTAAAGACATACTTGAAGCTAATCAGAGCCGCTGATTCTGTGAGATCAAGAATTTATGCGAGTCTTGCAAAATTTAATTTGAGCGAAAGCCAGATTGATGTTTTAGAAGCGTTAAAAAGTCTTGGACCATTAACACAAAAACAACTTGGTGATAAAATCCTAAAGAGCGGCGGAAATATTACAACGGTTATTGATAATTTAGAAAAACAGGACTTTGTGATCAGGAAAAGAGGAAAACCAGACAGGAGATTTTTTACAATTCATCTTACAGCTAAAGGAGAAGTTAAAGTAAATGAGATTTTTCCGGAACTGGTAACGGCTATTTCTGAAGAGATGAAAATTTTATCGAATAAAGACCTTGAAGATCTTCAAAGATTAACTAAAACAGTCGGACTAAAAAGAAAATAATTTAAGTTAACTTGGCAGATTTATATTCGTCTAATATTTTTGGTAGAATTTCTCCTGCTTTGCCAATGAAAGAATAGTCTGCAAATCCTGACAGATCTGTTTCCTCAATATTAATTTCAACGATAACAGAACCGCTGTATTTTGCTGTGTAAATCAATCCTGCAGCCGGATAAACAACCGCGGATGTTCCAACAACAAAAAATATATCACTCTTCACAGCAGCCATTTCGCTATTGGAAAACTGTTGTTCCGGTAACATTTCACCAAACCAAACAACATCGGGACGGATTAAACCTCCGCATTTACACTTTGGAATCCCGACGCTGAAATCCAGCTCTTCATTTATAAACTTTTTGCAATCAACACAAAAATTTCTTTCAATATTTCCATGCAATTCATAAACAATTTTACTTCCTGCTCTTCTGTGAAGATTATCGATATTCTGCGTAACGACGGTAACTTCATTAAAATAATTTTGCATTTCTGCAATGATCAAATGCCCGGCATTCGGTTGCGAATTGTGAATAATTTTTTTACGGTGATTGTACCATTCCCAAACCATTCCGGGATTCCGGATAAAGGCATCAAAGTTAGCGAGTTCTTCCGGTTTGAGTTTGTTCCAGATTCCATTTTTTCCCCTGAATGTAGGTATTCCACTTTCTGCCGAGATACCTGCCCCTGTAAAAAAAACAATGGATCTGGCTTTAGTTAACTTCTCAATAAATGATTGATCAATTTTCATTACTCGAGTTCTTCATTAACTATAAGAAGCAATGCTTTTGCTTCTTCGAGATATTCATCATCTTCTTCCAGGACGAACGGCGCTTTTTCTACCATCAAAAGGTTTTCTTTTGCAAGTTCATATTCATCTTCTTCAATATAAGCTTTAGCAAGTTCGAGATGATACATTCTGAAATTTGGTTTAAGCTTTATCGATATTTCGTATTCTCGGATTGCGATATCCATATCGCCCCAGCCAAGCCCGAACGGGAGCCTTAATAAATATGGTTTTTCACAAACACTGGCATGAGTTTTTGCTAAAACATAATGTGCAAGCGATTGATAATAGCTCCCCCCGTTGTCAAGCTGAATAGCTCTTTCACAATCCTCCTTTGCTTTTTCAACAGTACCGATTGCAGAAAAAACGCCTTCAGACAGCGCTATTTTACCGTTTGCTATTGCTCTGCGAACGTATGAGATTGATTGATCAGGGGCTAACTTCACTGAGCTATCAGCATACTCAAATGATTTTTTATAGACCGCATCTTTGGCATCTTTTTCCTCATCACTATTATCCGGCATCTTATTTCCTAAATCGATATAAGACCGGCTGATTTTCCAGAGAACTTCCCAATTGCCTGGTGACAATTTATCAGCCTTCAAATAATTGTCTAAGGATTTCTGATGATTAAATTCTTTGTGGTATAGATCTCCCTGTTCTATCAATTCATCAACAGTTTGAGAAAAAATATTTTGAGTTAAGGTAAAACTGATTAAAGCAAAAAAAACATTAACAAGTTGTTTCATGTAAATCTGGTATTAATCAAATAAAGATTTTTTTATTTTTGCTTCAAGTTCCTCTGAAATTTCAAACTTGTATAAATCTGTTTGCGCAAGCGTGATAAATCGTGTCCATTTGCTGTCGCTTTTCATCTCGGACAGTAAAGCATTTTTGTATGCATTAACCTTTGCGCTTAATTCATCTGCCTGGTATAATGCGATTGCTTCAATTGTTTTTGGAACGACCGGTGAAGCATGTTCAAGTTTACCCTGGTGGCTCAATACCAAATGAAGCAGATTATTTTTAAGCTCCACAGGAAAATTTTTAATCCTTGATGATTCTTCTTCAATAATGATCGCGCCAATAACAATGTGTCCTATTAGCTTTCCTTTGTCAGTATAATCAAAAACAGAGTTGTAACTCAGCTCTGTTATCTTTCCCAAATCGTGAAGCATAGCACCACAAATGAGCAGATCTCTGTTAAGTTCAAAATGAAAATCACACATCAGATCGCAGATTTTTATTATCTCAAGTGTATGTTCCAGTAATCCATGAATATATCCGTGATGCCATGATTTTCCTGCAGGCGCTTTTATAAATTTTTGATATCTCTCTTCGTTAAAAATTTTTTGCAGCAGCTCGTTTAAATATTTATTGGAAATTAATTCACTCCGCCTGCGAAACTCTTCTTCCATTTGATTAATATCGCGTTTTGATCTTGGAAGAAAATCGGCTGGAAAAACATTATCAGACGGCACTGACGCCTTTATGGAGTTGATCCGGATTTGGGGTGTTCCTTGAAAATCATCAATCGAACCGGTTACTTTAACAACATCACCAACTTTAATTGTGTTTATAAAAATTTCAAAATTATCCCACAGGTTGGCTCCAAGAGAAGCTGATTGATCACCAAGTTCCAGTGAAAGGTAATCTTTCCCGGTTTTTGTCGCCCTTAATTCACTTTTTTTAACAAGAAGGAAGTGATTTAACGCGTCCCCTTTTATCAGCTCTTTTAATTCTCTCTGCTCATCCATAAAAGAAAAGTCAATTTATTGCTCGTCGAACATAAAGAATTCTAACACAAAATATTTGAAGATTTCGAACTCGAAAATATTTAGTAATCTCAACTAAGAAATTAACTCAGCACAGTTAAGAGTTTTTCTTCCAGTAATTTAAGTTCTAATGGATTTTTTCGGATAGTTTTTATACCGATTTCCATATAAGATTCCTTCACAGATTCAGAACTTGACTCTACAAGTGCAATGATGGGAATTTTAAAATTTTTATTCTCTTTCCAAACTGAATGTGCGAACTGAATTCCATTCATCAGCGGCATATCATGATCTATTATCACCAGAGATGGTGAATGTTTTATGATCATTCCCAATGCTTCGTAACCATTTTCCGCACAAATAATATGAGCCGAATGGAATTGCTCTTTTATATTTCCTATCAGTTCTTCTCTTTCAGACTGGTTAGGTTTCACAAGCAAAATCGTAACAGCAGATGCAGGAATAGTGCAATGGAACTCGCTGCCGATTCCTTCAGTAGTGTAGAACCAGATCTGACCATTATGTTTTTCAACTATCTGTTTCGATAGGACAAGACCAAGCCCTGTGCCTCTTTCACTTTTAGTTCCCTCGGTCGAAAATGTTTTTCCAATGTTGAAAAGCTTTCCTTTATTTATTTCAGATATACCAATTCCTTCATCTCTGACAATGAATTCAACTAAATCATCGTTAAAAATATATGCTGTCACATCAACTGAAGAATCCTCCTTCGAATATTTTATTGAGTTGCTGATCAGACTTGTTATTACATGGCTGAAAAGCCGTTCATCGGCATCGATGTAAATTGTATCCGGAATATCAACTTTTATTGTGACGTTTTTTCTCATTGCTGCACCGGTGAGGGACGAAACACAATTGAATACAATACTCTTTGCATGTAACCTGTGTCTTTCAATTTTCAATCTCCCCGTCTGAAGCCTTGACCAATCCAGCAGATAATTTATTAATTGCAACTGGTTGTATGAAGAATCATTTATATACTTCAGGTATTCTGCTTTTTCTTTATCGGAAAGTGATGATTCATTTACCAAAATTTCTGAGAATCCCAGGATGCTTGTAAATGGAGCTCTAAGGTCGTGTGAAAGCACAGAAATAAAATTATCTTTTGACGAATTGAGTTGGTTTATCTCTTCAATTTTCTCTTCGAGTTTTAATGAGCTAATTTTAGTTACCGTGATATTGCTGATGTGTCCGAACCACTGCGTGATGATTCCGTTTTTGTCACGTTGAACTTTAATGGATTCTTTTACCCAGATTTCATTTTTTGTTTTATTAAGAATCCGGTATTCGAATTGATCCTCTTTTTTGCGGGGATTGATCTTGAATTTATCCAGAAATTTTTTATAGTCCGGAAGGTCTTCGTTTGAGATAATATCCAAAAATCGGTTGGGTAGTTTGTTAATTTCGGCGGGTAAAAATCCTGTAACTGATAACACATTATCAGAAAAAAAAACGTCATCACTTTTTTTTGTGACTACAAATGTCCAATAGAACTCATCTTCAAACTTCCTGGCAATTTCTTCCCAATTCTTACCTTCACCGAATTTCATGGAATCTTTATTTTAATTAAGAATAATACTTTATTGTAACTAAAAATGGATTAATCAAACTAAATTTATTAAAAATCTATTTAAATAACTGATTGATTATTGATACCAACCCACAACAAGTTGTGCCAAAAGTCCTTAAACTACAAACACTTTAGCAATATCAATCAGCAAAGATGGTTGATTGAAAAGAGCCGTTGTAAATAATCTGCCGAGTGTTCTTTTTTCATAAGGAATTTTATTGAATGCATGGGCAATGTTGTTAAACTTCTCATCAGAAAAATTATAAATGCCCTCTTTAATTCTGTTAAATGTTTCGTGACGTTTACCTAATCTATCTGCCCAGGCTTTATCATAATTTAAAATGTCATCTAACTTATTCTCTTTTATTGCTTCGGCTGCAATAATTCCTGCTATTTTTCCGCCAATCATCCCTGAAGCAATTCCACCGCCGCTTAATGGATTAACCTGTCTTGCCGCATCACCTACCAGCATAATTCCTGGCGCTGAAATTTTTTTCAGAGTGATTGCACAAGGAACTCCTCCTGCAATAGTAGTTAGAACAGGAGCATTCGGATAAAACTTGTTCATAAAATCATTTAAGAAAGTCTGAGCAGATTTCTTCTTTCCAATTGACCCACTCACACCTAAACCGATGTTTGCTTTGTTATGTCCTTTAGGAAAAATCCAGAAGTAACCTTGTGGTGCATACTCCTGTCCGAAGTAGAAGTAAAGTGTATTCTGATCTACAGGAATGTTGGCTGCCGTAATCTGAACTGCACTTTCCATATCCCGGAAATCAATATGTGTTTCCAATCCAGCCCATCGACCAATACGTGATTCAACTCCGTCAGCAGCAATTACAAGTTTTGCTTTTACTTCTTTTTGTTCGCCGTGATATTCATACTTTACTCCACTCACTTTTCCGTTATCAAAAAGTAAAT
>DATDOL010000101.1:0-18791 GCA_035293265.1 Ignavibacteriaceae bacterium
AGAGTATCAAGATCAAAATATGCGTCGGCTCTGAATCTTACATTAATTTTTCTTCGTTCGTAGAAGAACGTGTAACTAAAATCGAGATTACGTGTGGTTGCTAGATATTTTTTCTGATTCGAGTTAAAAAGATTGCTGATAATTAGTGCAGATTCATCTTCGGTAAACTGGGGTAAGTCTTTTACTCTTTCTTTCCTGCCATGGATTCTCATCCATATATAACCTTCATTTCCATGCCCTCCGATTTCGATATCAGAAGCATCTCTTTCAATCATTGAAGTGAGAACTTTATTAACAAACTTTCGAAGAAGAATTTTTTCTTCTTCCTGAAGTTTGCTGCAACTTTCAAGGATATAAGTAACTCTGTCTGGCCCCATCAATGCTTCGGGCAAAGTGGCGACAAAATCTTTAAGTATCTTTTTTTCTTCAGTTATGATCACGGTAACGCTTTCAAAGTAGTGATCTGCTAATTGTTTAATTTAATTGATGGCTATAACTAAATATATCCTGTACAGTAAAAATATCTTGTATACACACAACTTTAAAAACATATTTTAATCTGTTGTAATTTAAGAAATTATCTGTTATTGCCAAAAATTTTTGTAAAAAATTTTATACCTTTAAAAATTCCTTTAGTAACTATTTCCTGCAATAGGTACAAGTTAGTCTTCGGTTGTGGTTGAGAGGACTTCTTCGATCGTTGTTAATCCCATCTTAACTTTTTCTAATCCGGCTTCTCTAAGATTTTGCGAACCATTTTTCTTTGCCTGGATTCTTATACGTTCTTCATCAACTTCAACGCCTGATTGAACAATGATCTGCCTGATATCTCTTGTAAAGTAGAGGGCTTCGTGGATGGCCATCCGACCCTTATAACCTGAACCACTGCATTCATCACAACCAACTGCTTTATAAATTGTATATTGCTGCCATTCGGCTATATTTAACTCTGCAGCTTCCATCAATCCTTCATCCAAACTACCGAGCTTTCTTTTACATTTAGTACATAATTTTCTAATCAACCTCTGTGCCACGATAAGGTTAATAGCATATGCTATCAAGAATGGTTCAATTCCCATTTTATATAATCTTGCGACAGCGCTCGGGGCATCATTCGTATGTAAGGTTGAAAATGTTAGGTGACCAGTGTTGGCAAGTTTAATCGCAGTTTCTGCTGTTTCTTTATCTCGCATCTCACCGACGAGAACAATATCTGGATCGTGGCGAAGTATTGATCTTATCGCCTGTTCAAAATTCATTTTATACCCGATCTTCAACTGCCTTGCACCTTCAATAACATACTCAACAGGATCTTCAACGGTGAGCACATTCACTTCAGGATTTATCACCTGGTATAGCGCCGCAACAAGCGTTGTACTTTTACCACTTCCTGTTGGACCTGTTAAAATCACCATCCCCTGCGGCTGATTAATTGCTTTGACAAAATTCTTTCGCGCTATTCCGGTTAGACCCAACAAGTCGAGATCCCTGATTACTTTTCTGTCATCTAATATTCTAACAACCACACTTTCAAATTTATTTTTTAATTCAGTTCCAACCATCGGAAGAACGGAAACACGGAATCTTATTACGTGACCATCAATTTCCCTTTGGATGAAACCATCCTGCGCCATTTCTCTTTCAAACCTATCCATTCCTTTCCCACGGTCTTTGACAACGGCAATGGCTGCTTCGGGCAAAGTGCCTTCCTGCACATGCCATAAACGGAGTGACCCATCAATTCTCATATATATTTCAGTTCTGTTATTCGAGCAAGGAATAAAATGGATATCACTGACTCCCTTCCGAACCCCCTCAACAAGAGCACCCTCAACTAAATTAATAAGTGCACTTTTATTTATCTCCGCATCAAGTTCTTCTTCGTCAAAGCCATCCTCTTCTTTACGCAGATCAAGATAACTCTCATCATCGTCTGCCATTGCCTTCAGGAAAATATTTTCGGGCGGAACAATTTTCTCAATCAGTCTTTCATAGTCCTTTTTCTTTATGAAGATTACTTCATATCTTTTTGCATTCAAGCCATAAGCTACTTTGGAAACGTTTCTATCAGTAGGATCAACGGCGGCAATAATTAATTTATCTTTTAATCTCTCATCGTACATAAAAGGAATAATCTTATTTTTGATCATAAGATTTTTCAGCTCTTCATTCGATTCCTCAATCATATTTTTAATTGTATCAATCCTCTCCTGTGGAATTTCTTCTGGAGCAGTATCAAGTTCTCTGAAGGCATAGAGTATAGCAACTTCTCTGAAAATAACATCATGGTCGAAATCGAAATCCTGAACCAGGATTTGAGCGAGGTTTCGTTTTACCTTGCTTCTATCGTTATTCTTCGCCTTAATCGCTTTTTCAAGAGTTACCTCATCAATTATCCCCTTCTTAAAAAGGAGATAACCGATCTTGTCTGTCATTTCTAAATTTGTTTCAATCATTTCTGTTCAATTCTTTCAATTTGAATCTTACTGAACACCTGGCTGTTTAGGTCGTACTGTAGCAGTCTCAGCAGAAACTAAAGTTAATGCAATCATTATCACCATAATTATCATTGCAATTACAACCTGGATAATTTCAATTAAGTTTTTAAGGCGGAATACTGTTTCGCTTTCATAATAATTAGCAAGTTGCAAAGCGGTATTTTTAATTGTACCTGACTCTTCACCGGAATGTAGTCTTGATAATGCAGTTTCAGTAAATACTCCTGATGCTTCGAACGCATCAGTTACACCAATACCTTTCTTAAGCATTAATGGAATTGCAATAGATTTTATTCTATCTTCAAAGTAAACATTACCCGTTGCTTCGGCAGCAATCCTTATTGGTTCAATGCTTTCTGCAGATCCATGATAAAGGGTATAGAAAACGCGGCAAAAAACTTCTATAATTGTTTTATGAATTAGCGGACCAAGAATCGGTATCCTGATTATATATTGATCAAATACCATTCTACCTTTTTTCGTCTTGAAGAATTGCCAAAGAGCAATCGGAGGCAATACAGTCACTATCATTACTAACCATGGATTAGCCACAAGGAAATCACTTATCATTAATGTAAATGCTGTCATCGGGGGTAGTTCAATTCCAAATCGTACGAAAAGTTTTGCAGTTTCAGGGAATATGTAACCAACATAAAATACCACAGCCAGGAAAAGAACAAATAATGTTACAGCAGGCGTTATCAATGCACTTCTTAAACTCTTTCTGAATTCCTGCCTTCTTTCGAGGAACTTTGCGGTGGCTTTATAAATTTCTGCCATGTTACCGCTTTTCGAAGCCAGGCCAAGCATATATGCTGTGAACTTGCCAAAAACTCCCTGGTACTTTAGAAATGTTGCCTCACTATCTGCACCTTTTTTCAGATCGTTATTTATTTCCTTAAGAGTGTTTTTGAGTGTGGCATTAGGAGTATCATTAATTAATAATGTAAGTATTTCGCCGTATACTAGTTTCTGATCAAGAAGCTCAGCGCTTATCTTTACATAAGTAACAATATCTGTATGGGGTGGTTTTCTTTGGTAGTCAAGTAATTTTTTATTAACCGATAAAACACTGTATCCTAACCTCGCAAGAGCATCTTCAACTTCCTTTTTATTAAAAGCTTTCTGTTCTCCGCGGACCGGTTTTTCTTTTCCCTTTCTTACACGATAAATGTAAGTTGATTTTTTTTGAATCTCGCTAAGCTTCAGCTTATTTTTTTCAGCCAGCCGCTGAATTTTCTTTTTACCTTCGGCAGTTGTATCTGCTGAAAGAGTTCCGGTGATTGTTTGACCGTTAAGTTTTTGTGCAATGAATTTGAACTCAACCATTTCCGACTCATTTCTATTAATTTTGAAATAATCAGAAATCTATCAAATATAGTTCCGGAATTTTTATTTGAATTTTATTTGATAATCCAATCTATTTTTAGTTTTTGATGTAAAAAACCGCATAAAATCAAAAAGGTTGTAAAAAATACTCTTACACTTTTTGTGTTTATTCATTCTGGTCTTATATCTTCGATAATTACAACCCCGAATCCTTTTGGAAAAGGTTTTTTTGAATCTGGAATTGATGATTAATAAAATCTCATTTCACACATGATTGTTTTTCTTTTTGCCTTCAGAAATGCAAATCAAAAATTATTTTATTATTGGATTGATTGGGATTTAAAGACTTAAATGCGAAGGACGAAAACAAGATTTTTTTTCAACTATTTGTCTGCGACAATCTTTAAAAGAAGATATATTAGAAGTGATAAACATTTTGTATAGAACAGCCGGGTGATTACCGTAAAGATCATTTTAAAATAAAAAAGGCTGCGAACCTGTGGTTGCAGCCTTTAATAGAATTGTATCTACTATAATAATTAGTTTATTGTATTGTAGTCACAATTGATGTTGGTGATACAGTAGTTGTTACCAACCATGTATAACCGGTACCGGCAAGAGGTGTTCCTGTAAGAGTAACAAGCTGTGCACCTACTGCTGCTGAATAACCACCGTTGGCTGTATTCACTAAACTAGTAGGAATTGCCCAGTTGGTAAATGTATTAGAACCGCCGCCCATTGATGTTGGCTTCTTGTAAAACTGCTGAGCCATTGCTCCGAGGTTTGTACAATCAGATACGATACCGTCTTTTGCTGACTCTTCAGCGTTTGCGTTAAATAAGTTAATACCAACTACTACGGCGATACCGACTACGATAACACCAAGTACGATTAACAGAAGTTGTTGCTGACCCATTTTTTTCTCCTATGTTTGTTGGGAATTTGTTAGTTAGTTTTGTTTAGTTAGAGTTTGTTTTAGTTAATTATAATTGTTTGAATGCCGCTTTCTGTTACAAAAGTCTGAACTTTTATCGAATCATTTCCTGTAACTACCTCACTTCCTGTGCCAGTTATTGTCAACATATCGGCAGTAACGGCAGTTATCATAAAATTACCATTAACTGTCTGGTTCATCTGTGAGGGGATCGACCAGCCCGTAAAATCACGACCCCCGCCGCCTAATTCTACCGGTTTTTTGAAATATTGTATTGCCATTGTTCCAAGTGTAGTAGTTTCTTGTATTAAAATATCTCGCTTAGCCTCTATAGCATTACTTCTGAATAACTGCACTGAGATGGCGATTGCCACTCCTACTATTATCAAGGCTAATACGATTAATAATATCTGTTGCTGACCCACTGTATTCCTTAAATTTTATTTTTGTTTCATATACTATAAAAAAATATGCCAAGAGGGTGAATGCAACATTTTTACTGTCAATCAGCTTACTTTCGACCATTTGAATTAACTTTGCAACTATTACATGTAATTAATTCCAAAATATTTTAATAGTTAGAGAAAGCTAGCTCTTCAGCAAATATTGTCTATTAATTAGTAGTAAATTTTACTTGATGAAAATATTCTAACGAATTTTATCAGTGCTCTAATATTAAAAACGTTGAAAATGAGCGTGCTTCAGTAATATGATACACAATCAACACAAGTCCGAGAGGCTAAATGAAATTATTACCGGTAAGTGACTGAGTAATATTTACCAAAGATTGAATTTGAGACTGTATTTAATAAATACTTCAAGCGAGGGAAAAATATGAAAAGAATTCGATCTATTTTAACTATAAGAAAAACTATCATTTATAGGAACTACTTTATAACGATATTCTGAAAAAAAAAAGCTTAAAGACAAATTAAATAATTTTAATATGCAGTTCTTTTAATTGCTCCTCACTAACTTCGGATGGAGAATTATCCATTAAAGAAACTGCACTTGCCGTTTTTGGAAAGGCGATTGTGTCGCGGATCGAATCTTCACCTGCAAAAATCATCACCATTCTATCAAAACCAAAAGCAATTCCACCATGAGGAGGTGCCCCATATTTAAATGCATTCATCAAAAAACCAAATTTTTGTTCAGCTTCATGTGTGGAAATATCTAATGCTTTAAACATTTTTGCTTGCAATTCTGCATTGTGGATTCGAATACTCCCACCTGCAATTTCGTTTCCGTTTAGAACTAAATCATACGCTCTAGCTTTCACTTTGCTGGGTTCTTTATCCATAAATTTAATATCATCGACCCTGGGAGAAGTGAACGGATGATGCATAGCATAGTATCTTTTTGTGACTTCGTCCCATTCAAAAAGTGGAAAATCTGTAACCCAAAGCAGACTATGATGAGTGTTATCTGAAATTAGCCCTTCCCTTTTTGCAACTTCTAATCTTAAAGATCCCAATTGTTGTAAGGTTTTTTCTTTTTCCCCGCCAAGAATTAAAATTAAATCTCCTTCTTTAGCGTCAAATATAGAAATTAGTTCATTAGTTTCTTTCCCTGATAAATATTTTGCAACAGGCGAGTTTATGTTATCACTTGTCACTTTCAACCAGATCAATCCTTTCGAACCAAGATTCTTTGCAAATTCAGAAAGCGCGTCGATCTGGCTTCTGTTGTATTTTCCGCATCCTTTAGCATTTATTCCAGTAATGATATTATTATTTTCAACAGCTTTCTTAAAAACTTTAAATTCTGAATTTGTGAATATCGGGTTCAATGTTATTAATCGAAGATCAAACCTTAAATCCGGTTTATCGCTTCCATATTTTTCCATAGCTTCATCATAGTTTAATCTTAGAATTGGCAGATTTAATTCAAGATTCCAGATTTGTTTAAACAGTTCTTTCATCAGTCCTTCAACAACTTCAAAAATATTTTCCTGATCCACGAATGACATTTCAACATCTATCTGGGTAAATTCTGGCTGACGGTCCGCACGCAAATCTTCATCCCTGAAACATTTAACTATTTGAAAATATCTATCAAAACCGGATATCATTAACAATTGTTTATAAGTTTGCGGTGATTGAGGCAAAGCATAAAACTTTCCTTTGTGAATCCGGCTTGGTACCAGATAGTCCCTGGCTCCTTCCGGAGTGCTTTTCATTAGTACCGGTGTTTCAACTTCAATAAAATTGTTCTCGTCAAAATATTTTCTGACAAGCTGATACATACTATGGCGAAGAAATAAATTTTTTTGGAGTTCCGGCCGCCTAAGATCGAGATACCTGTATTTTAAACGTAAATCTTCAAAAGCCTCAATATTATTTTTAATTGCAAATGGTGGTGTTTCTGATTCATTTAAAATTATTAATTTATCAACCAAGACATCTATCTCACCTGTCCGAAGTTCCTGGTTCACTGCATCTCCAGGTCTTTTTCTAACCTTTCCTTCAATAGAAATAACAAATTCATTTCTGAGTTCTTTACCAAGGGAATAAGCTTCTTTATTAAATTCTTCTAGAAATATAACCTGGGTAATTCCATACCGATCCCGTATCCAGATAAATATAACACCACCGAGGTCTCTCCGCCTGTCAACCCAGCCATTAAGTACAACATTTTCACCAACATTTTGCTGTGTCAGTTCGCCACAGGTATGTGTTCTGGTCTTAAATTTCATTTGAAATAAATTAACTCCTTTTGTTTTGCGAAAGCAAAGATAATTAAATGAATTAGGGTGATCAAATAATTACTGATTGAGGCTGTTTACCTGAAAATTTTAGTTGGAAAATATTATTGATGATCACGAATCTCCAGAAAGGAAGTAATTTCAATTTAGTTAAGTTTATAGCATTGTAAATTCTTACTATTTTAAATAAACTTTTATTTAATAAATAATTCGACAAATGCTTCTGCTCGGAGTTTTATCAGTTCTTCAAATAACCCTGATACCGGGGTTTATTCTCATTCATCAATTCAGGATAAAAACTGAAAGCCCTGTACAAAAATTTCTTTACATTTTTGCGCTCAGCTTATTTACCAATTATTCTTTTGTCGCCATTCTAACAATTTTGGGAATATATAAAGCAGTTGTAATCTACTTGGTAATTGCTTTTGAGTTTTTATGGATTTTACTATTAATAAGAACAAAAAGAATTGAAATCTTAAAAGATTTTGGATTCAGAGAGACACTGCTTAAATATATAGCTCTCTATACAAATTGTTCTTTACCGGGCAAAGTTCTGATAATGAGCTCCGGGATAATTGTTCTTTTTTATTTTTCATTGTTAATTTCAAACGTTGGAACAATTTTTTTCTTTGTAGATACGGTAAATAATATTCATTGGAATACCTGGGCAAAGGACTTTGCAAGTAATATATTACCTAGACAGTCTCATCATTTTCCACAATTAATTCCTGCTAATTGGTCACTTGCTTATGTGCTGACTGATAACACCGATATTAATTTCTTCCCGAAAAGTTTTATGCCATTATTCTTTTTCAGTAATCTTCTGATGTTTCTGGATCTTGCCGCCTGGAAGAAAAATTATGTCTATCTGATTGGTTTAATAATTTATGGGCTTTTTTCGCCGATAATCTATTCGTTAGTCTTTATTGCGGATGGGAATGCAGACTTGCCGGTTTCATTTTTTGCCTTTCTTACCTTTTATATTTATTTAAAAATGGATAAGAATAAATTTGAGACCAGAGAACAACTTTTATTTATCCTTTTCGCTGCAACTACCGCTGCAACCAAATTAGCAGGATTATATGTTTTCACTTTTGGATCAACCATTTCGTTGTATGGTTTGATAAGGCATTGGAAACAAATCAAAAAATCAGACATATTATTGATGGCCTGGTTCGTTCCGTTTATCCTTGCTATTTGTTTTTTCTGGCATCTGATAAAACCGGAAGTTATATCTTCGGGACTCAGTCAGGCAGAATATATCGGTGAAGATTACCTGTTAATTTTTATTAAAGCTGCTAAACTTATTTATTATAATTTCGGATTGCCGGTTGTGGTTTTTTTACTCCTGACTATTCTGGCCAGTCTTTTTAATAAAGAATGCCGTTACGTGACCCTGATCATGGTTCTTCCCCCTTTATTGATTTGGATGTTCAAATACAGTATTGATTTTAGAAATTTAAGTTTTGTTGTTCCTTTTATCGCATATGTTTCTGCTTTTGGTTTACTAAAGATTATTAAATTGTTACGCAAAATTCCGGTCAATCTGGATTCTGATTTCAAAGAAGATGAGAAAAAAGTTTTTACGCGTAGACAAATAATTATTGGAAGTTTGTTGTCCGCATTTTGTGTTATTATCTGCTTTGTTATAAACACAAAAATTTTTTACTCCGTACTTGTACAAGTATATAAATATATTGGTATGTATTACTTCCAATCCCACAGAATAAATTTACTAATCGATTACACACCATACACAAGTGTGGATTATTATCAGGATGTTCTGGCAACAATGTTATTGATTATTCCTGTCCTGTTCTTACTCGCCGTCGTTAATTTAAAATTAAAGAAGGTTCTGATTCTTCTCACAATTGCAACAATTTTTCTGAATTTTACCTTCCTAACTGAGGAAAACATATTGCAGCACCAAAAAAGAGGGGTCGAACGGGTGGATTCTAGAAATTACTCTTCCTGGCTGAATACGATTGTTCAGTCATCAGGACTTGACAAAACAATCTACACTAACTTTAGGCCAATCTCTGAAGAAATTATTCCGGGGGACTTGACAGTTTTATACTTTGAAGAAAAGGATCTTGAAAAAGTTTTTGAAGAGAATGCATCCCAACATTTAATTTTTCTAAAAATAGACTTACTCAACGACGAAATTAAAGATATAATTATTATGCGGATTTCAAATAATCAGTATGAAGTATTGTTTGATGACGGTGATTATTTGTTTTTAAGATTATAAATTTAATCTAACCGGGTTAAACTGAAAGCTTCCCACCCTTAATTACCGCTCCTCATAAAAGCTTCGAACAGAGATCAATTATTACTAAATTTAATCATGAACTTCATTGAAATAATTAAGAAAAAGCGTGACGGATCAGAGTTAAGTAAATCCGAAATAACCTTTTCCATAGAGAATTTTACATCCGGTCAAATCCCGGATTACCAATTCTCAGCATTTCTAATGGCTGTATTTCTAAAAGGACTAAATGATAAGGAAACTTCTTACCTTACTGACGCAATGTTGCGAAGCGGAAATGTAATAGATCTTTCATCAGTAAAAGGAATGAAAATAGATAAACATTCAACCGGTGGCGTAGGTGATAAAACATCATTAATTATTGCCCCGATTGCTGCTGCTGTTGGAGTGAATGTGCCGATGATATCGGGTCGTGGATTAGGTCACACTGGCGGAACCCTGGACAAGCTTGAATCTATTCCCGGGTTCAGAGCCGATCTTTCATTATCAGAATATAAAACCGTATTGAAAAAATGCGGTGCGGTTTTAATTGGTCAAACAAAAGGAATTGCTCCGGCGGACAAACATATTTATGCTCTGCGTGACGTGACGGCAACTGTAGAATCAATACCATTAATTACTGCAAGTATTATGAGCAAAAAGATTGCTGAAGGGATTGACGGTTTAGTGCTCGATGTTAAAACCGGGAACGGAGCCTTTATGAAAAATCCTAAAGATGCAATCAAGCTTGCAAATTCACTGATCAAAACAGCGAAAAGTTTTAATAAGAAAGTTATCACTTTCATTACAGATATGAATCAGCCGTTGGGAAATAATATTGGAAATTGGCTGGAAGTTATCGAATGCATTGAGGTTTTACAAAATAAGAAAAGGGGCGACTTGCTGAATTTAAGTTTAGCCCTTGCCGGTGCAATGATTTATTTAGGGAAAAAAGCTCATACTTTAAAAGAAGGAATTAAAATCGCTGAAGAAACTATTTCAAACGGAGGTGCATTTAATAAATTTTTAGAGATTGTAAAATTGCAGGGTGGTGATATTAAGTATATTCTTAGTCCCGATAAATATCCCGGTTCAAAATTTTCAGAGAAAATTTATTCTACAGAAAATGGATTTGTTTCCCAAATAGATACCTATGAGCTCGGTATGGCGTCGCTCGAACTTGGTGCTGGGAGAAAAAGTTTACAAGATAAAATTGACCCAAAAGCAGGAATAATTTTTAATTTGAAAGTCGGTGACAAAGTTAAAAAAGGAAATGAGATAGCAACTTTGTTTTCTGATTCATCTTCAAAAATAAATATCGCTAAAGAAATGGTTATTAATTCTATTAAGTTATCAAGCAAAAAGACCCGACAATTAAAATTAATTAAAAGAATATTGGATTAACTCTGCCTACGGCACGCTGGTATGAATTTAAAAATCAATTTATAATTTAAAATAGGAGAAACTGAAAATGTTATTTATCATAGCTATCCTCGCTGCATTAGTAGCAGGTTTTGTATATCGTAATGCTAAAAGAAGACTTAACAGACAAGAAACAAATTTTGCTTTACTCGGACTAGTAGTCGCAATAATTATTGCTCTAAGTCAGTGCTGGACAGTAATACCCGCTGGACATGCTGGTGTAATTGATTTCTTCGGCAATGTAAGTGACTTTACTTTAAAGCCTGGAGTTAATTTCGTTAACCCGGTTGCCAGAGTTGTTAAATTTGATACAAGAAAACAGGAATTAAAAGAAGTGATGAGCGTTCCATCGAAGGAAGGTTTAAGTGTGGAATTAGAAATAAGTATGATCTTTCGATTGAGCACTGAGAAAGTAAATGACATTTATAATAACACTGGAGATTATGAGGAATACGTGCAAAAATTAGTGGTCCCCAATTTTCGATCAGTCGTAAGAGGAGTAACAACTAAGTACGAGGCAAAGTCATTATATACGGCTGATAGAGAAAAATTAGAAAATGAAATTGAAGAGAAGCTCAAATCAGTTGAAGAAATTAAAGAAGTATTTGTTTTATCAACACCTTTACGGCAAATTGTTTTACCAGCCGGATTGACTGCTTCAATTGAGGAAAAATTAAAATCAGAGCAGGAAAGCCAGAGGATGGAATTTATACTAGCAAGAGAAAGACAAGAAGCGGAGCGAAAAAGAATCGAAGCGAAGGGTATTGCAGACTTTCAGGACATAGTCTCGAGGGGAATTAGTGAGCAGTTACTCAGATGGAAAGGAATTGAAGCAACGGAGAAATTGGCCAATTCCCCCAATTCCAAGGTTGTTGTGATCGGTTCGGGAAAAGATGGATTACCGATCATTTTAGGACAATAATTCAATCAGATTAATCACCTCCCAATCCTCCGGTTAATAATGAATTGATTCGGCGGAGAGGAATTTGTATTTTTGAACTCATAAGTCAATTTCAATAGAAGTTTATATGGTTTCACTAATACACTTTCTTAACATTCTGCTACCACTCTTATATTTTTTCTCATTCTTAATTTACTTTTACGATTTTATGCGGGATGAGAAAAAATTCATTAATGTTAAAAGAATTTTTCTATTCCTTACTTTGCTCATACATGTGATTTATGTTATTGTCCGTATAATTAAATTTGATCATCCGCCAATCACAAACGTATTTGAAATCTTCACTATAATTTCATTCGCAATAGGTTTTTCATACTTTATTCTGGAGTTGGTTACAGATATACGAGGGACAGGTCCGTTCATTATTATTATCTCATTTATCTTTCAATTGATTTCTTCTTTATTCATCCAGGATCTTCTTGAAGTAAAGGATGTTCTGAGAAGCAGTTTGCTTGGTGCTCACGTAATAAGTGCACTCCTTGGGTATGCCGGATTTACAATCTCTGCTGTGTACGGATTTTTATACCTGGTGCTTTATAAAGATATCAAGCTTAACAAATTTGGTTTGATATTTAACCGTTTGCCGAATCTTGAAGTATTGGAAAGACTAAGTTTATATTCTGCTGTGATCGGATTTATATCTTTAACAATTGCAATTGTTATTGGAGTTATCTGGCTTCCATCTGCTTTCCCTGATTTCTCTTACCTGGATCCAAAACTTATTGGAACCAGTCTTGTCTGGATTTTATATGCCATCGGCATTGCAAGCAAAGTTTTGATCAGATGGCGAGGCAGAAAATTAGTTTTACTATCGATAACCGGATTTGTTGTTTCAATACTTTCAACCTTTCTTTCTAATTTTTTAGCAAGAAGCTTCCACTCGTTTTATTAATATTATATGAACCTGATTGCCGTTTCCATAAATCACAGAACTGCGCCCGTTGATCTAAGAGAGGCTGTCTTCTTAAGCGAAGATGAAATTCGCGCCGTAACAAAAAAAGCTAAAGAAGAATTATTTAAAGAAGGATTAGTGCTTTCCACATGCAACAGAACAGAAATTTTTGGCATCCCGGCAAATTCAGAATTATCCCACCTGAACATCAAAGGTTTGATAACAGATGTCAAACCGCTTAAGCAGATTTCGGATGAATATTTTGAAAATTTTATTTCGCGTGATGCAGTAAAACATCTGTACAATATAGTCTCGGGCATTGACTCAATGCTTATTGGCGATAACCAGATTTTCAAACAGATAAAAGAATCTTTTCAGATAGCTGAAGAAATGGGGTTTGTCGGTTTTTTAATGAAAAGAATTTTTGATTCAGCTATTAAAACAGGTAAAAGAGCAATATCGGAAACAAAAATAAGCGATGGCGCTGTGACTGTAAGTTATGCCGCTGTACAATTGATTGAAAAAATATTTTTCAATCTTAGTAAAAAATCCGCATTGGTAATCGGTGCAGGTGAAACCAGCGAAATAGCTGCGAAGCATTTAAATGATAAAAATATTGGAAAGCTGACGATAACCAACCGAACTTTTGAAAAAGCAGAAAAGTTGGCTGGCAAAATTAATGCAAGTGTTTTGAATTTTTCAGATTTCAAAAATTCGCTTCATAATTATGACATTATAATTAGTGCAACAAGCGCACCGGGTATATTACTCAGCAAAGAAGATATCAAATCATCAATGAAGAAAAGAATTTCCAAACCAATGGTGCTTATGGATATTGCCCTGCCAAGGGATGTTGATCCCGAAACAAAAAAAATTGAGTCGGTGTTTTATCACGATATTGACTCGTTGAAAATAATTGTTGAACAAAATCTTGCCATAAGAAAAGCAGAAATACCCAAAGTCGAAAAAATTATCGAAGAAGAGTTGTACAGCTTCTATGAATGGTATAATTCACTTCAGGCTGCACCCACAATCAAGGGACTCAGGGAAATGTTCGAAAGTATCCGCGCTGAAGAAGTTGAAAAGAATATAAATAAGTTTTCTGTAGAGGACAGGGAAAAACTTGAGATAGTTACAAAACGTATAATTAATAAGATTCTTCATCATCCGACTGCAGAATTAAAGAAAACCGATGAAACAGAGTACTCTGGTGCCGCCAGGTTTGGAATTATCAGAAGTCTTTTCGGCATAGACTCAACAAAAGAGGAAAAATAAAAATTGAAGACCAAAATAATAATCGGTTCACGCGGCAGTGACCTTGCTTTATGGCAGGCCAGATATGCAAAAAACCAATTAGAGAAAAAGAATAAAAGAATTTCGGTTGAAATTAAAATCATCAAAACAAAGGGTGATAAAATTCTTGATGTCGCTCTTTCAAAAATCGGAGACAAGAGTCTATTCACAAAAGAATTAGAGGTTGAACTCCTTGAAAGAAAAATTGATCTCGCCGTGCACAGTCTTAAAGATCTCCAGACGCAAATACCTGAAGGATTAAAACTTGCGGCGGTTTCCAAAAGACACAATGTGGAAGATGTCTTAATTGCCCGTAAAAAAGGAATTACAATATTTGATCTTAAGCATGGAGCAAAAGTTGCAACTGGTTCGCTCAGAAGAAAAAGTCAGCTTCTTCATCATCGTCCGGATATAAATATAATTGAGCTGAGAGGAAATGTTCCTTCGAGAATAAAAAAGTTTTTAGAATCTGGTTGGGATGCTATTATACTTGCCAGTGCCGGAATCGAAAGGTTAAATCTGAAAAAATATATTTCATCATATATTAGTACCAAGTTGATGCTGCCTGCTGTTGGACAAGGTGCTCTTGGAATCGAGATTAATGCTGATAATAAAATTGCCGATGAAATTGTGCAGTCGATACATCATATTGATACTTTCGTTGCAGTTACTGCAGAAAGAGCATTACTTCAAAAACTGGAAGGCGGCTGTCAGGTCCCTGTTGGTGCCTTTGCCCAGGTAAGTCAAAATGGTTTATTTCTGGATGCAATGGTTGGATCGCTTGACGGCAGTATCACTTTCAGAAAAAAAGTGAGGGGAAGTAAATCAAATCCGGAGAAAACGGGCAGACTGCTTGCAGAAGATTTACTTAATGCAGGAGCCAATATAATTTTAGAAGAAGTCTATCAATTTTCGAGGGCAAAATGAATCTAAAATATTTTCTGAAACACTATGTTTTATATTTATCTACAATTCTTCTATTGATTACTTCTTATTCCTGCACGTGCTCAAGCTGTGGTAAGAGTGATACGATTGATCTGCCGGTGGAAATATTAAAGAAAGCAGATTCGTTCATTAAATCTAGAACAGGTGATGACTTCTTTGCAAAATATATTACACCAGATTTTCAATTAACTAAACATACCCTTCCATATTATGAGATGGTCTATAATTTTTATATTCCTGAAAAACCTTATGTGAACGGACTTATAAAATTTACCGTTGATTCTTCGGGAACGGTATTAACGAACAGAGATATAACCGGAATTCCAAACTGCTTGCGCTCTGCTAACGAGTGTGAATTCAATGTGGATGAGAAGCGGGCAGTTCAAATTGCAAGAGAAAATGGCTTGGAAGAAGGTATTAAAGAATGGAATGTAAGTTTTATATGGAATCCGCAACAGGATAGATATGTCTGGCAAATCCTTTCAACCTTTCAGGAAATTAAAGGCGACATCGGTTACAGAGCTGAAGGAAAAGAAGCAATTATTAATCCCTCCGATGGTGAAGTAATTGCAATAAATAAATGGAGAATTAACTAACAAAATCATGCTAATAAAAGAAAAGAAAGATATTAGGAAGCAGAGAAAAAGAGAAAAGATCCTTGATGCTGCAGCAGAATTGTTCTCGCACAAAAGCTACCATGAAGTCATGATGGAAGACGTTGCTAAACTTACTTCAGTAGCTAAGGGGACGGTATATAATTATTTCGAGTCAAAAGAAGAGCTGTACTTTTCCATTATGCGGATAAGAATGGAGAACCTTATATCTTCTTTAAAAACAAAAATTGAAACTGAAGATAACGATATAGATTCTCTTCGTTCATTCGTTACTCATCTTTATATGTTCATGATGAAGTATCAGAATTTTTTCATGATCTATCAAAAAGATTCTCTTAGTAAAGACAATCCTAATTGTGAGCAGCTTGTATCTCTTGAAGCGCAACTAAACCGGATCATCCGGGATATTATTAAATCCGGCAAAACAGCAGGACTGTTCAGAAATGTTGATGAAGAGTTTGCGATTAGTTTAATTCTTGGAAGCATATACGGCGTAGTTCAAAAGGATATTGAAAAAAAAATTAATGATGATGAGAAGAGAAAAGAAAGAGAAAAAGTTTTTGAGTTTATTGTTCACGGACTATATGCCGGCTTCAAAAGCATTCCCTCTCTTCCGTTAAAGGGAAAAACGATCGTAATAACAAGGACTGTTGAACAATCTAAAGAATCTGCTGCGGCACTTAATAAGCTTGGCGCAGATGTGATTGTAATACCCACGCTTGAAATTGTTCCCCCTTCAAGCTGGCGGGAATTTGATACCTTGGTTTCTCATCCGGATAAAATTGATTTTATAATTTTTTCATCTGCTCATGCCGTAAAAATGTTTTCAATCAGAATCAATGAGTTGAATTTATCATTTAATTTTAACAGGGTGAAGATTGTTGCTATCGGAAACAAAACTTCAACAGTCTGCGAAAGGCATCATATTCCCGTTCACATAATCCCAAAAAAATTCAGTTCAGAAGGTGTGTTCGAGGAGCTTTCGAAATTTAATCTAAAGAACAAAGTCATATTAATTCCGCGTTCAGCTATCGGTAGAGAAGAGCTTCCGGGAGGTTTAAAAGATCTCGGGGCAATAATAAAACCAGTACCGGTTTATAATGTATCGCTTCCGGGTAAAGAAACTACAAAGCAAAATATTCACCTGCTGCTTGAAGCAAAACCGGATCTTTTTATTTTCACAAGCCCTTCTACGTTCGACAACTTTATCCAGATAATGAAAATCTCAGATCCATCAAAATATTTTAACGGGTTTGATGTGGCTGCTATTGGACCAACGACACAGACTGAAATTGTAAAACATAATGTGAAAGTAAGCATTATGCCTGACGAGTTCACAATTGAAGGGCTAATTAAAAAAATCGTACAATATTATAGTTCAAATGAAATTAATCGGTGAATAATTGAAAAACCTTAAGAATGATTTATTCATCAAAGCATGCAATCGACAGCCCGTTGAGCGAACACCAGTTTGGATAATGAGGCAGGCCGGCAGATATTTACCTGAGTACAGGGCTGTGCGTGCAAAACATGATTTTTTAACTATGTGCAAAACTCCGGAGCTTGCTGCAGAAGTTACAATTCAGCCGGTTGAGCTGATAGGTGTTGATGCTGCAATAATATTTTCTGACATATTGGTAATTCCCGAAGCGATGGGAATGCATCTTGAAATGTATGAAAACCGCGGTCCTGTTTTTCCTAATCCCATCAGAACTGATGATGACGCATCGAAACTCAGAAATATTGATCCTTATGACGATCTTAATTATGTGCTTGAAACAATTAAATTAGTCAATAAAGAACTTGACGGGAAAGTCCCGGTCATTGGTTTCAGCGGTGCACCGTGGACTCTGCTCACATACATGGTTGAAGGACATGGCTCCAAAAATTTTTCCAATGTTAAAAAATTAATTTATAATAACCCGGAGCTGGCACACAAATTACTTGATAAAATTTCGGATGCGGTTGCTGCTTATTTGAATGCACAAATTAATTCGGGTGTAAATGCTGTTCAGATTTTTGATACCTGGGCGGGAATTTTAACCCCGCGAGATTTTTTGATTTTCTCTCTAAAATACGTTTCAAAAATTATTTCTCAGTTAAACCGAAACGGGCAGCCGGTAATTTATTTTCCGAAAGGTGTTCATTACAGAACCAGAACTGTTAGTGATTGCGGTGCTGATGTAATCGGGCTTGACTGGACGATGGATATCAGCAAGGTCCGTGACAAAATCGGGAAGAAAACTGCTATCCAGGGAAATCTCGATCCGACTGTTTTATACGCAGACAAAAATTTTATTCGAAGAGAAGTCAGAAAGGTTTTGGAAAATTACGGTCCTGGAGAAGGACATATATTTAACCTTGGGCATGGTATTCTTCCGGACGTTGATCCAGATAATGCAAAAGCTATGGTGGAATTTGTTAAAGAAGAAAGCGTTAGTTTTCATAAAAAGTAAAAGATATAGTTATGTTCAAAATAGATTTAAAGAAATTTAAAAAATACGACCGACCTGGACCGCGGTATACAAGCTACCCGACTGCACCTCAATTCAGCGAAAGCTTCACTCATGAAAATTATGTCGAAGAAATTGTAAAAACCAACTACGGTTATAATCTTCCTGATCTCTCTCTTTATTTTCATCTCCCTTACTGCGATACCCTTTGCTTCTTTTGCGGGTGCAATATGCTTATCACAAGGAACAGGGAACGAATTAATGAATATATAAAGTATGTTCAAAAAGAAATCGATCTTGTAAGAACATATTTACTGCCTGATAGAAAAGTTGCGCAGCATCATTGGGGCGGAGGAACGCCAACACATCTCAATCCTGATGAAATAATCAAGCTTGCATCTTACATCAACCAATCCTTTGAATTCATTGATAATCCCGAAATCAGCTGTGAAATAGATCCGCGCGAATTAAGTAAAGCTCATCTCGAAGCATTAC